>DRKV01000353.1 GCA_011051635.1 Chloroflexota bacterium
GCGATACTGGAAGCGTTTGCCGTTGGCATAGGCGGTCAGCATGTGAGCGTGTGCCGCCGAGGGATTGGTGGCAGAACGTATCATCAACCCGACTTTTGCCCACGCATTGGGCGTTTCTCCGGGCGCGGCGTAAGCAATCAGCCGCGCCTGGAACTCCAGGATGCCGCTATCCGAAGTACGCGCCACATAGCGGAAGCCATCACTGCTGCCCCAAATATCCGCCCCGGAACCGCAAATGCGTATTTGCCGGGCTGGATTGGCATCTGGCAAAGAAGCGGCCTCTTCGATGGATGTGCCGGTGGTGGTTGTGCCGATGTCTCGTCCGAACCAACCATCAGCCGGGTCGAGCATTGGGCCGGGCAGACTGGTCGTGCCTTCGCAGGCCGGCAGGGGGGTGGGCGTGGGTGTGCGGGTAGGGATAGGGCGCGGCGTGGCCGGGCGGTTGAGCACACACCCATTAGTGAAGTTGACGGTCACGCCATAGTCGCTATCCAGCAGGTCGTTTTGCCAGTTGCTCCACTGGTTGTCGAAATCCAGGCGGATATAGCGCGTGTAACCGGCGGGGAAGTCGTTGCGGTCGGAGGGGATGGGGTTCACGGAAACAGCGGGTGGTGTGTTGAACTGGGGGCCGCCGTTGCCGTCGCTGGTAATCAGACGGCGCAAGTTGTCCCAGTCGAAGGATGGATTGCCGTTCTGACCGTACTCATCCCGGCGGATGTCGTCCCACTGCATGAAGTCCACGTTGATATTGCGCCCGCGCACCTGGTTGCCGAAATCTTCGGCGTATTGCCAGTCAATGGAGACGCTTTCCACTTCGGCGTCTCCCCAATCATAGTTGGAAACGGGAATCTCCAGAAGCCCGGAGCCGTAATACTGGAAGGTCCCTAAAACGTAGTTATTGCAATCGGGGGTGGGAGTGGCCGTAGGGGGCAGGGGCGTATCCGTCGGGGCGGGGGTAACGGTGGGCACGTTGGGGTTGGGAGGAATAGCGAGGACGCGCGCCACCCGGAAGTTCTCCAGGTATCCGGTGCGTTCCGCATGAAGGGTGATGGAGGGCATGATGCTGGAGATGAGCGGAGCGATGACCGGATGCTGGAAGGTGACCGATACCAGAATCCGCGTAGGGCCTTCTTCGGGGTTACCGGGGTCGTCGGCGATGATGTCATCTCCTGTGCCAAGTACCCCATCCGGGCCAGGCTGCTGGCAGGTATCTGCCGGGGGAGGGTTGTACTGATTGTTTTGGGGCGCATTGACGAAACTGCACACTGTGGTGTGGATATAGCCCGGCTGTCCCTGGGAAGCGCTGCGGTCAAGTTGAATAGCCACTTCCGCACTGTTGACCGCGTCGTAGATAGAGAGCAGACGCGCGTAATCCACCTCAGCGGTGCGGTCGGCTTTGTTGTCTTCCTGCTCGCAGGCCAGCCCGTCGCCGTCCAGGTCGGCGATGGCAGGGGAGCCGGTGCAATAATTGCTGGCGTTGTAGTCTCCGGTGACGCCATAACGCACGCCAGTGCGCGCCGCGTTGCTGACGACCAGCCAGGCTTCGAAAGCGCGCGCCATTTCAATGATGCCCAGCACAAGTATCAGGAGAACTGGCAGGACGAGAGCAAATTCCAGAATGCCCTGTCCTTTCTTGGGAGGGTCTTGTTCTGGCGTGGGAGAAGTGAATGATTGGCCGGGAAACATGATGCACCACCTTCGGGATGAAAACTGCGTCAAAGGAGCGGTTCCTCCGCTCTTTGGTCAGGATGTCGTCATTTTTTCAAGCGAGTGAAGATACGGGAAGCGATGTCCTCGAAAACACGGTTGAGTTGCGCACCGGAAGGGGAGTAGTAATAATTGCCGCACCAGTCGGTGTAATCGCTGTGTCCGGCGCACGGGTCGGTGGCGGGATTGCCGTCATAGCCAACCGCAGCGATATAGCGCAACAGGTTGGCACCGTAAGGCACGCCGTTGGCTTCGGCCAGCCCTGTTCCGCTGTAATCATTGGTCACTTCGGGGCCAAGACCGATAGTGAAAATAACCGAGCCTTGCCCCGGATTGGCGCAGCCCGCCGCCGGATTGGTGGGGAAACAGCCGACGAAATCGGCCATATCGCGGGCATAGTCGTCGGCGTCATATTGGGCGTTGCCGGTAACATGGCGGGTGGTGGTATCGTTATCCTGGCAGAGATTGATCCAGTCGGGGCAGAAACCCAGTGGCCAGGTGGTCGGGTCGTTGTAAACGTCGGTGTTCTCCAGGTCGGTGGCGTTGGCGAGGCCATCGGTAAGGAGCACCGTAATCCACAGGGCGTCTTCGCGGGTCTCATGGGCGAACATGTTGCCGGCCCGTTCCAACCCTCCGCCGATATTGGTGGTCATATAAGGCGACCATTCCCCGTTGACGTCGCAGGCCTTGCAGTACAAACCGGTATAGTTCCCGCTGGCATCGTAGTTGCGGCAAGGCCCCCAATACCCCTCGGTGGGGTTGCCTGCCCAGGATGGGTCTGATGCCCACGACTCCGAAGCGTAAGGGTCCGTAACCCCTTGGCATACGGGCGGTTCGTAAACTCTCAGTTGTTTGATGGCTTGAATGGCTGTTCCCTGGTCGCTAATCCATACGGGGGTGGTGTTAAGGTAGTTGCGAGGAGCGGACGGGTCCACATACCAGGTGTGCGCGCCGTCGGCAAAGGCGACAATTGCGACGCGGTCCTGTTCGAAGGTAGATGAGTTGTCCAGAATTTTGCTCACGAAGTTGACGGCGGCCTCTTTGACTTTCTCGAAAGGTTGGCACTCGCCGGGATAGCCGTCCGCGCCGGCGAGGTCCCGATGGTTGCAGTAACGCGGGTCGCGCAGAGGCGTACCGGCTGAGGCCTCGAAGGTCATCGATTCGGAAACATCAATTACCAACACCACGTCCATAGAGGCTGCTTCGCTGATGGCCTTGGTTTGTGCGCGTACCTGATGGATGCCAAGCACGTTGAAGAAGATGGTATCGATTTGGGCATTTACGGTGACGCGCACCAGTTTACGGGGAGGCGTGGTACACAGGTCCGGGTCGGGTGGGGAAGCCGTGGGGTCGCAGATTTCAACAATCACGTCGCTGGGGGCTGTGCTGAAGCCGTTGAGCCGGATGGCATCCAGCGCGGCGGCCCTCATTTCGTCAAAGGTGCGCCCCTCACGGAACTGTGCCGCGGCTGCCAGCGCGCCGGCGTCCGTGGCGCGTTGCAGGTTGCCCCTCATGATGAGATAATAGCCCAAGTCGGTGGTCAGCCCGACAAAGGCCAGCAACCCGACAAAGGCCAGGGCGACGATAATCAGCGCCTGTCCGCGAGATGTATCCCGAAATGGTGGCATTTTCCCTTTAACCATAAAAAGCAATCCTCCTGCACTTTGCTATGGAATTGGCGTGGGGGTGGGTTCGGCAGAAACCAAAGGCATGAAGGCGTATACGTGCAGGGTGACGGGGTCATCCAGGAAGGCAGTAATCCAGGGCAATTTTAGTTTCTGGTCGTAATTGTAGAACAACTCCAGCAGAAGGACGCCGGTACTGGGGGCGGTGCCGCTCAACCTGTTCTGCACCGCGCTGGTGCTGAACTTGGACGATTGGTTGCGGACGTTGTAGCCGGAATAAGCCAGGGCGTAAGACCAGCCCTCCTCGCCTCCGTTCCCTGTGCTGGCGGGAGGAAAACGCAGGAGAATGGGCGGCGAACCCTGTTCGATGCTGAAGACCGAAAGGATGATGTCGTTTTTGCTGGTGTCGCCGTCATTGGGGTCTACCACCGCGTAAAGACAATTCCCGCCGCCGTCGCTCTGAAGACAGGTGGTCTTGACCTCCGGGGCCAGCAAAGAAAGTTCCTGGTTGACCAGGCAGGCGGTTTGCCGGTAGAAATCCGTGGTGCGGCTACAACACAGTTGCTTAGGAAAGATATCGTTTGGAGGGTAGCCGTCGCAAGGCAAATCTCCTGTGGGGTCAACTGTCTCCGCCGCGGTGTAATCGCTGTCGCTGGCAAAGCGGGCCGCGTTGCGGACGGCATCCTGTATCGACAGGTACTCGTTGAACATGAAGCCGAACTCAATCAGCCCGGAGAGGAGCAACAACAAGATAGGCAACAGGACGGTCATCTCGACCAGAGATTGTCCTTTAGGCCTGGGCCAGGGTCGTTTGATGAAATGGAGTCTCATAAGCGCACTACTAATGCATCTTGCAAAGGGTGAACGCACGCATATTATAGTCCGAAAATTTTTTGCAGAAAATCCCCCAAAGGTAATGGTGTGTGCAAAGATGTTGTGGGGGAACAACGGTGTAACAAAATGAATTGAAGTGCGTTAAAGGCATTTTATCATCTTTTTGTGTCTTGCATCTTGTATCATACAGGAAAAACGAGTTTTCTCTCCTTTCAAGTTCGTTACATTGGAAACAGGGTGGTGGGGAATTTGGATGGAGATAAAAAAACGCCCCTCACCGGAGCATTGCCGGGGAAGGGCGTTCCAAAGACGAGGAGAAAACGAGTCAGGCGGCGGCCTGGGCGGAACCGCGCCGGAACCAGGTGCGCCATTCCTTGTTCTCCCACACCACCAGGATGGGGGCGGCGTTGAAAATGGAGGAATACGTCCCGCTGAAGACACCAATCAACAGGGTGACGACGAAGTGGCGGATGGTTTCGCCGCCGAAGAGGGTCAGCGCCAGGAGGGTGAACATCACCGTCAACTGGGTGTTGATGGAGCGGTCCAGCGTTTGCACGATGGAGTGATTGACCAGCGTCTCATAAGGGAGCCGCCGGTAGATGGTGCTGTTCTCGCGAATGCGGTCGAAGACCACGATGCTGTCATGCACCGAGAAGCCAATCACGGTCAGCAAGGCGGTCAGGAAGAGGGAATCCACCTCCCAGCCGAAAACTTTGCCGAAGATAGCCGCCATACCGATTACCACGGCCACGTCGTGCAGCATGGCGATGATGGCGCTCGCCCCGTAGCGGAAAGCGTGCGGCACGCCCCGAAACGCCCAGGTGATGTAGCCCATGATTGCCAGGGCGGCCAGGGCAATCGCCCCTGAAGCCCGCGTCGTGACTTCCTTCCCCACGGTGGGACCGACGCTGTCGAAGCGTAGCACAGTGACGTCGCCAAAGCGTTCCTTCATGGCGTCCAGCAATTGGGCGCGGGCGTCGTTGTCCAAAAACCTGGAGCGGATGATGAGGACATCTTCCCCGGAAGACTGAATCTTCGGTTCCCCGAAGCCCTGCGAAGCATACAGGTCGGTAAGTTCATCTATGGTAGGAACAGTGCCCGAAAACTGCACTTCCAGCAGACTGCCGCCGGTAAAGTCAATCGAGAGCGGCAATCCCCAGATAGCCAGCGCAATCAAGCCGGGGATAATCACCAGCAGGGAAATCCCAAAATACAGGTAGCGTCGTTTTACGATATTGAGCATGATACTTTTCCTCTCGTGCCGGCCTAGATGCCGAACCACTCCGGTTTTTCGCTGCCTTTGACGTTATCCAGCACGATGTGCAGATAGGTGCGCGTGGCGGTGATGGCGGTGAACATACTCACCAACACGCCGATAGCCAGAGTGACGGCGAACCCCTTCACGATGCTGGCCCCAAACGCGCTCCCGAACCAGAACAGGATGGCGCTGGTAATCAGCGTGGAGATGTTCGAATCTCGGATGGAAGGCCAGGCGCGGCTCCAGCCCAGGTCGATGGAGCGGCGCAAACTCTTGCCTTCGCGCAACTCCTCCTTGAGACGCTCGAAGATGAGCACGTTGGCGTCCACAGCCATGCCGATACTGAGTACGAATCCGGCGATGCCGGGCAGGGTCAGGGTGACGGGAATCAACTTGAAGAGCGCAAAAGTCAGCAGGGCGTAGGTTATCAGGGCCAGGTCGGCCAGGATGCCCGGAACGCGGTAGTAGAGCGCCATGAAGAGCATCACGATGGTCAACCCGATGGCTCCGGCAATCAAACTCTTGTGCAGGGAGTCTTTCCCCAGGGTGGGACCGACGGTGCGGGTCTCTACCACCTTGAGGGGGATGGGCAGCGCCCCGTAGCGCAACTGAATCGCGAGTTGGTTGGCCTCTTCTTGCGTGAAATTGCCCGTAATCTGGGCGCGTCCGTCCATGATGGCCTGCTGGATGGTGGGAACCGATAAGACGGTGTTATCCAGCACAATTGCCAAAACCTTACCGACGTGGCTCTGGGTGTATTCCCCGAATTTCTTGCCCCCGTCGGGGGTGAATTCCAGCGAGACGTAAAACTCGCCCGTCTGGCTGACGGCGGCGGATGCGTCTTTCAGGTCTGCGCCGGTCAGTACTGTCGTCCAGATGCGCTCCGTGGGGGTGAGGGCCTGGGTGGCCGTCACCGGAGTGCCGGCGGTAATCGGGGTGCTGTTGGTGGTCTTGATTTTCTGTCCCACCAGGGCGATGGCCTGTTGCTGGCTCAGGTCGGAGAAGTCTACGAACTCCAGTTGAGCCGTGTTTTTCAGGGTGGCGAGGGCCTCTTCGGGGTCCTGCTCACCGGGCAGTTCGACCAGGATGCGGCGGTCTCCGGCCAACTGGACGGTGGCTTCGCCCACCCCCAGGGCGCCGTTGGCGCGGTTTTCCACGATAGCGCGGGCGGTCTTCATCGCCTCTGCGCTGACCGGCACATCGGGCGGCAGGTCGGCTTCCAGGAGCGCCTGCACGCCGCCCTCCAGGTCCAGCCCCAGGTGGGTGCGGATGTCGCGCCCCAGGAGCGGCTTTCCCTCTGTGAAAGTCACGACGGCGGCCCCGGCAACCAGCACAAGGATGAAGACGAAAAGTTGGTAGTAACGTTGTTTCATGTAGTAAGCCTCCGGATTCGTACAAATGCCAGCCTGCCGGCTGGCTGGGGGCGATTATACTCCCCTTCAGAGGGATTGTCCAACTGGGTCAGGGGGTGCGGAGTTAGGGGTTGCGGAGTTAGGGGTTGCGAGGTTAGGGGTTGGGGGCAGTCCACCGTCTGTCGTCCGTCGTCCGTGGTCTGTCGTCCACCGTCCACCGTCCGCGGTCTACGGTCTATCGTCCATCGTCCCGCCCTTGCGCTCCAGCCGCGCCAGGCGGTGGCGGAAGGCGGATTCCCACTGAAGGCGCGCGGCCTGCGGGGACGCGGCAAGCCTCTCCAATGCGGTCTGTGTCCAGCGCAGAGCCTCCGGGACCTGGCGGGCGCGGTGTTCGTA
>DRKV01000354.1 GCA_011051635.1 Chloroflexota bacterium
ACTTCGCCGAGGAGGTCTTCGTACTCCACGCCCACGTAACGCCCTCCCAGGCGGGCGCGCACCTCGGCGCTGCCGGGCGTACTGCGGTTGTGCATCAGGATGACGGGGGCGCCGCGGCGGGCTGCCACCGCTCCCAGACGGGGGTCGGCGCGCAATCCCCAGACATCGTTGACGAGATGCGCACCGGCTTCCAGGGCGGCTTCGGCCACGGAGGCTTTGCTGGTATCCACCGAGATGACTGCTTCGGGGAGGCGCTCCGCCAGGGCGCGAATAACGGGAAGCACACGGGCGGCCTCCTCCTCAGCGGAAACGGGAGCCGCTCCGGGGCGGGTTGATTCCCCGCCGACATCCAAAATATCGGCACCTTCCTTCAAAAAGCGTTCCGCCTGACGAAGGGCGGCATCCACGGGGTCTTCCGCAGCAGCCAGGCCATCGCCGGAGAAACTGTCCGGGGTCAGGTTGAGGATGCCCATCACCAGGGTACGGCTTCCCAGGGCGGGCAGCAGGCGTTTCAGAGAATTTTGGTCAGCGGTTCGCTCAACCATGCCTCGGCCTTTTCCATGTCGAGGAAAATACGCATTTCGACGCCGCCGCCGGGGGTGAGGGCCGCGATGCGTTCCATCGCTTCCATCACGGCTTCGCCGGAGACGACCACCGCCAGGCGGATGTTGCGCGCCGCGGGGTCGGTGTTCAGTTCCAGGGCATATTCCAGCGCACCTTCGGGCACGTCCTTGAGCAGGCGCAGGTCGTAAAGATTGCGCGTCAGGCGGTCGGAATCGAGCAGGTGCGCCAGGGCAAAATTGCGCCAGTGTTCCAGCGTGCGGCGGTCGAGGCTCTCGAAGGTGAAGTGCATCCCGCCATCCGGTCTGCGCACCACGGTGTACCCGATGCCCGGTTCCGATTTCCATTGCAGGGGTTTGGGTTTGAGGCCGGTTTCGCTCATGGGGTTTCTCCGTATCGTTGGGGACAGCAGTACCATTGTACCGCGGTTGGAGCAGTTGTGGTCTGGCCGCGCACCACAAAAACGAGCGGACGAAGGCATCCTTCGTCCGCTCGCACAAACGGAAGAGAAAAGAGGGTCTACCGTTTCAGCAGAGGCAAGAAGATACTGTAGCCGCTGACACGGGTCTCCAAAACGACGGTGGTCGTCTGGGAGGGGTCGTGCCGCGAGGTGACGGTCACGATACTCTGCTCCGCAGCACCAGGGCGCGCGCCTGCAGGTACGTTCACAAGCACCGTAAACGTCCCGCTTTCCCAGGGGGAGAGGTAGCCAATCACGCGGGGGGCCTGCGTGCTCCAGGAGGTACCAGAGACAACGATGTCGTACACTTCGGCCATATTCCCCGTATTGCTTACCACCACGCTGTATTCCACCGCCGTTCCAGGCGCGACCTCCTGCGAGGGCTGCGAGGACACAGCATCAACGCTGTAGTACGGATGAACCTGCACGGAAACCGGAATACTGGCGCTGCCGCCGGGCGCGTCAGTGGTCACTTTGAGATGGGCGTCGTGGAATCCGGCTGCCAGACCTTCGCTCTTGAAGGTCAATGTCACCGACAGGGCTTCGCCCGGGGCAATCTCGCCGCCGGTGGGCGCAGTTTCCAACCAGGAAACGGTCTGCCAGGCACACACGCCATCTTCGCCGGAAATGACCTTGCGAACCACATTGGCGCTTTGGTCGGCCAGGTACAGATTGCCGCTGCAATCCAGAGCGATGCCGGCCTGAGTCCAATCGTCCAGGCCGCTCACGTCGAAACCGCCCAAGACAGCAAAGTCGGCGTCCGCATCCAGAAGGTACACATCAAAGCCATCCGCCGCGTTGTTGGAGACAAAGAGATGCCCTGTAGACGGGTTGAAAGCGAGGTCGGCGATATTCAGGCCGGTGGATACCGAGCGCAGGATACGCCCATCAGCATCGAATTGGTAGACAATCGAGTCGTTCCACGAGCCGGCATAGAACGTCCCGGAAAGCGGGTCGAAGGCTATCCCATGCAGGGCATTGTCGGTCTGCGGGCAGATGCTCGCGCCTGTGAAACCCGTCAGGGGGGCAAAGGCGTGCAAGCAATTGTCGCCCCCCACATTGAGCAGCCAGAAGACCTGCTGGAAGGGGTCGTAGGTCATCCCGGCGGGGAAGACGCCGTTCAAGAAGGAAGCATCAAACGCCCTTCCAGAGGGCTGCCCCTGGATGGAGAAGGCCGCCACTTGAGGGGCTGCCGCGTCCCCTGTCCACAGGAGGCCGCTCTGAAGGTCGAAGCCCAGCCCCCAAAGGCGGTTTGTCCCTGCATCCCATTGGGCGAGCACGTCCCCGGCGGGGAGGGCGTCCACCTGGGGCGGTTCGAAGAAATAAACCGCCTGGGCGTCGTAATCCGTCATGTGCTTGGGCGAAGCATGTCGCGTAGCAGGGGCAAAGGGACCGTCGGGCAACGCTGCTGCAGGCGCGTTGACTGCTCCCAGAGAAAAAGTCAAGGTGTAGGAACCGGTATTGCTCAGCACGATGGTGCTGGTAAGCGTAGGGGTTGGGATGAGCGTAGCGCTGGCGGCAACAGGCGCATAGGTCAATTCTCCGGCAGGCAAGTAGAAATCGTGCCACGAGATGAGCCCCGGCGTAATCGTCACCGTATTGGTCACCACCGGATACCCGTCGCCCTCGACACGCACGCTCTGCGCCCCGCTCCCTCCCACGAAGAGGGAGTAGAAACCGTCATCAATGGCCGGGTCATCCGGCGTGCCCTGGGAGAGGGTGCTGGTGCTGCCGGAGGCCACCACCACACCGTTGACGGCGGTGCCGTCGTTCTGGTTGTAGATGTTGCCATACAAGAGGCCGCCGTTTTGCGCCGTACAGCCTCCATCGTCGGCGTAACCGGGGGCGGAGCAAGTGCTTTCATCTACCAGGAGGTTGAAATCCAGCACATCATTGACGGCCTGCACGGTAGTCGCCGGTTTGTAGAATTCCACCGTCTGGGGCTGGTACCCCGGTGCGGAGAGATGAAGCGTGTAAGTGATGCCCCGGTAGAGCGAAAGCGCGTAGGAGCCATCATTCGGGTCAGTGTAAGCCACCTCCGCGTAACCGGGGGCGGTAACATCGATGCGGCTATACAACGGCCATCCTTGCCCGGAGCCATCACTAACTATGCCCGTCAAAGAGATGGGGGAACGCGGCACAAGGGAGAAATCCTGGATGGTAGCCTGTCCATAAACGACATCCACGTCTTGTACGGTTTGGGAGTAGTAGCCGTAAGCCGAAACTGTCACCGTATAGGCCCCCACCGGCAGGGTATCTATCAAATACCTTCCATCGGGGCCGGTGAAAGCGGTGTATCCATCGGCATCCACCAGGGCGTCGGAAACGGGTGAACCCGTATTGTCATCCGCGACGCGTCCCGCCAGGCTCCCGTTCAGGCCAGTGAGGCAAGACGGGAAAGTGAAGGAACCGATGCGCGTCTGCCAGGGGGCTGAGCCGGTATTCTGAACGTACTCGGTGGTGAACCAGAAAGTACAACCGTTGTAAGGGTCTATGCCCAACATGCTGTAATCGCCCCAACGGCCATAGGAACTGGTCTGCGCTCCGCTGCCGGCGATGATTTCGGCTTCGCCCTGCGGCAGCGTACCGAGGGGGTCGCTGACGAGACGACCGGTGTAGCGGATGGAGGGGTAGACGCTGGAATTGGAAGCCGAATAGCCAATTGCCAGGTTCCCGGCACTATCCAGGGCCGCGCTTGCCATCCAGCGGTGGATACCATCGGCGCTGTCACCAGCATAAGTGCCTTGCTGGTACATGCTCCACGCGCTGGAGACGGGTTTGTGCAATTCGTACCAGCGCACCCCGGCCACACCTCCGGCATCAACCGTATGGTTGGTAACCAGCGTAGAGTAGGAGCCGAAGTTGCGGAATTGCAGACGATACATCAGGCGGTCACCCAGATTATCCAACTTCTGGCCGGTGCCCGGCTGGGGAATGCTGAAACCAATGGGGGTGAAATTGTCAACCGCCAGCGTGTAGTTGGGCTGACCATTGACCCCAAAGGTAGAGTTGGCGGTATTGTTCCAGTCTACGTGGAACTCCCAGATGCGCATGGTGTCGTTAGGGTCACCCAGCCAGGAGGAATCGTCCACTTCGACAAAATAGTTGGGGGTGCCGGCAGGAGGCGGGTCGCCGTCCAGGTCGGATGGCAACATGCCGCCAAAACCGGAATTTGTGCTGTACAAGTCAAAGTAAACCATGCGAGCAGTCTGACCAGTCAGCATCTTGTCGCGCTCGAAGGCAAATACCCCCGCTCCGCCCCACGAAGAGCCGTTCGTGAACTGGTTGACCGTCATGTAGTACCCATCCGGCCAGACGCCGAAATGGGGATAGTCGTTCATCTTGGTGTTACTGGCAAGAAACTCGTAACGATACCACGCCCCGGTGGGGTCACCGGTTTGTGAGACGGCGATACACTGGTAGTAAGGCCCGTTAGGGAAGTTGGGGAGAGCGAACTGACTAATCATCCAGCGGTCGGCCAGATGGTCGTAAAGCACAATAGGGTCGCCGTCGTTGCTGGTCTCACACGCACCGCCGAAACCACTCCAAATGCTGTTACCCGCCACCGGACCAAGCACCTGGGTAGCAGTGTTGGTATCGCGGTCCAGGCTCCACACGGAGAGGGAGAGATTGACCCACTGCATGTAGTGATTGGGGCCAATGTCGCCGTTGGTGTCGGGAGGCAGTACGCCGTTGACGTTGTTCACGCCCTCAAAGTTGAACTCCGTAGAGGGCGATTGCCCGCTCACCGGGGCGCGTTGCAATGCGGGGTCGCTCTCGAAGGTCTGTGCCGTCGTGCCGTTGAGGGTCTTGGGAAGAATGCGACGTTCGAAAATTTCATCGGCCTTCCCGGAAGGTTGAGCCGCGGCAGGGGCATTAGCGGCCAGGACGCTCAAGGGAGCGGAGAGGTCGTGGCGTTCCGCATAGCGCACGACAGGGGTCAGCGTTTGTGCAGAAGCCTGGGGGTGAGATGGAATTTGCGCCCGCGTATTTTGGAAACCGCTCAACAACAAAGCCGCCATGAGCAGAACGCTCCAGGCGAGATGTTTCAGACGTGGGGAATACATGATACTCCTTCGGTGGGGAAAGGTGGGAAAAGTTGAGGAATGGACTTGCGTAGTTTCGCATTTACGTCCAATCCGGTCTGGCAACACACATCCGTAAGGAAATGCATACGACAACAAGAAAACGGAAAGACTGAAGACATTTATCGCAAAGGATACACCTCCTGTACATCCACCGCCTGGCGCAAGGCACAGGCCGTCTTCCCCAACACGGGATGCACCCATGCGGGGGCGATTTCACACAACGGGACGAGTACGAAAGCCCGCTCTTGCAAGCGCGGATGGGGAATGGTGAGAGCGGGAGTTTCCAACACCAGGTCGTCGTAAGCCAGGATGTCCAGGTCAATCACCCGCGGGCCGTAGCGGAAGGTGGCCTTCCGCCCCAAACGGCTCTCGATGCCCTTCAGGCGATAGAGCAAGCGCCGCGGGGGGAGATGAGTCAGTCCGCCGAGGGCCATGTTGAGGAAGGGCGGCTGCTCGGTATACCCCCAGGGGGAGGTCTCATAGACGGAGGAACGCACCGTCACCTGCACCCAGGGGGAAAGGGCGCGCACGGCAGTTTCCAGGTTGGCGGCGCGGTCTCCGAGGTTGGAGCCGAGAGAGAGGAGGACGAGGGACATGGGGGAGGAGGGACGGTGGACGATAGACCGTGGACGATAGACCACTGACCACCTGACTACCAAACTACCTCACAACCTTTCGATAATCGTCGCCGTTGCCATGCCGTGGCCGATGCACATGGTTTGCAGGCCGTAGCGCCCGCCGCGGCGCTCCAGTTCGTGGAGCAGTTTGGTCATCAGCACCGCGCCGGTCGCGCCGAGGGGATGTCCCAGGGCAATCGCGCCGCCGTTGGGGTTGACCTTCTCCATATCGGGATGCAGTTCCTGCGCCCAGGCCAGCACCACGCTGGCAAAAGCCTCGTTGATTTCGATGACATCCATCTCGTCCAGCCTCAGGCCGGCCTTCTCCAGCACCTTGCGCGTCGCCGGAATGGGGCCGTCCAGCATCAGAACGGGGTCGGAGCCGACCACGACGCGGGCCAGCACCCGCGCCCGCGGCATCAGGTTGTAGCGTCCCACCGCCGCGGGGGAAGCCAGCACCAGCGCCGCCGAACCGTCGCTAATCTGGCTGCTGTTGCCCGCCGTCACCACGCCCCCCTCCTTGAAGACCGGGCGCAGGGCGGCCATCTTCCCGCGGTCGGGGGGGATGCGCACTCCCTGGTCGGTGTCGAAGACGCGCCCATCGGGCAGGGTGATGGGCAAAATCTGGGGCGCGAAACGCCCCTCCCGGATGGCCTGCATGGCGCGCAGGTGGCTGTGATAGGCGAAATCGTCCAGAGCCTCGCGCCCCAGGCCCCACTTCTCCGCTATCAACTCGGCGCTGATGCCCTGGTGCGGCAAATCGTAGGGCAGGTCGGGCCAGGTCTTCGGCCAGTCGCTCCCCATCGGCACGCGGGACATGATTTCCGTCCCCCCGGCAATCACGATGTCCATGTCGTCGGCCAGGATTGCCTGCGCCGCGAAGTGGACGGCCTGCTGGCTGGAGCCGCACATGCGGTTGATGGTTACCGCGGGAACCTGAGGAGGGAATCCGGCTTTGAGGACGGCCAGCCGCCCCAAATTCCCGCCCTGCTCCCCTACGGGGGAGACGCACCCCCAGATAACGTCCTCCACCCAGGAAGGGGAAACGCCCGCCCTTTTAGCGGCTTCCGTCAAAATGCGGGCGCTCACCTCCACGGGATGAATCCCGGAAAGCGCGCCCTTGCCGGGCTTCCCGACCCCGACGGGGGCGCGCACGGCAGAAAGGATGTACACTTCTTCGGTCATGGAGAATCTCGTGCGGTACAATTGCAAACATGGATACGGAACTCAATGATACCGCAGATTTCCCCTACAAGGCCGGTTTCGTGGCCGTGATGGGACGCCCCAATGTGGGCAAATCCACCCTGATGAACGCCCTCCTGGGGCAGAAGGTCGCCGCCGTCTCCCCCAAGCCGCAGACGACCCGCAAGCGGCAACTCGGCATCCTGACGCTGGACGAAGCCCAAATCATCTTCGACGATACGCCGGGGGTGCACAAACCGCTCCACAAACTGGGCGAGTACATGAACGAGGAAGCCCTGGCCGCCCTGAAAGACAGCGATGTGATTCTCTTCCTGGTGGATGTCAGCCGCCCGCCCAACGAGGAAGACGAGATGCTGGCCGCCACCATCCGCCAGGCGCTGGAAAAAGACCCCGGTCTGCCCGTCCTGCTGGTGCTCAACAAGGCCGATTTGCTCAAAGGCAAGCAGCAACAGGAGCATCCGCCTCTTTATCAGGCGCTCGTCCCCCAGGCGGAGCCGATTGCCATCTCCGCCCTCCGCAATGAGAACCTGGGCGCGCTGCTGGAGGCCATCATCGAACGCCTGCCCGCCCATCCGCCCTA
>DRKV01000355.1 GCA_011051635.1 Chloroflexota bacterium
AATCCCATCCCGCAACTCGACAACCGGCTTGATGCGCAAAACGGAAGCCAGAGCAGCCTGCAAAGCGCGCACCCGTCCGCTCATGCGGGCAAATTCCAGCGTATCCAGGGTGAGGATAATTTGCGTCTGGGAACGAATCTGGCGCAACCGCTCCAGGATGCGCTCCAGCGAGGCTCCAGCGCGCTCCATGAGGCGCGCTTCCATGCACATGAAACCCATCTGGGCTGAGCCGCCCCCCGAATCAAAGGGCACGATGCGGTACGTATTCCTCAATTCGCGAGCCGCCGCCTGGCAGGAGGCGAATGTCCCCGAAAGCCCCGAGGTGACATGCACCGAGAGGATGGTGTCGCCCGGACGGGCAATCCGCCGGTAGAACTCAGTAAATTGATACGGCGAAGGCTGGGAGGTAGTGGGGGCCCGCTTCTGCTCCTGCACCATGCGGTAAAACGCCTCTCGCCCCAACTCCACACCATCCAGAAAAGTACGCTCCCCAAAATGCACATTGACCGGGATGACGTCAATCTGCAAGGCTTTCAGGTCTTCCGGCGGGAAGTCTCCGGCGCTGTCCATCACGATGCGCAGCATGTCACACCTCCTCATCGGGAGGGAAGGGGAGGAAAATCTCGTGGTTCTCTATCTCGGCCCGCAGGGCGGTCAGCGTGCGGTGATACAAACTCTTGATAGCCCCTTCCGTGCGCCCCATAATGGCCCCAATTTCGGCGTTGGAAAGCCGCTCCACGAACTTGAGTATCAGGAGTTGCTGCCGCTCCGGAGGCAGGTCGCGGATGAGATTGAGGAGCGCTTCGCGCTCCTCGGAGGCAAGGACGCGGTCTTCAGGGTGCTCCCGCTTCCCCGGAAGGGGGTAGGCATCCTGGAGAGGGATTTCGCGGCGCCGCTGCATATCGCGGTGCCAGTTGGCGACCAGGTTGTGGGCAATGCGGTACAGCCAGGCCGAAAACGGCACACCGCGGTTGCGGTAGTTGCCGATGTGCCGCATAGCGCGCATGAAGACCCGCTCGGTGAGGTCTTCGGCATCGTAAAGATTGCCGGTGCGGTAATACACGTAATTGAAGATGCGGGTGACGTATTGCTCGTACAGGCGACCAAAGGCCTCTGCGTCGCCTTGTACAGCCTGTTGAATGGTGTCCTCTTCACGCCAAACTGACACGCTCTCCTCGCTCCGTGGGGCCGCGTGGAAACGGGTAAAAATGTCGCTCCAGTAAGAAAACTGCATAATTTGTCTCGGGAAAAGATGGTGGCAACGTGCGCCCCGCCCGAAGAAATCAGCAGAAGGGGTTGGCCGGTAAAAAGAGGGCAGCAACGATGCCAACGTGATTCTAACACGATGCAGGCCAAAAATCAGGTATAATTTGAGTCGCCTGGGGATGAAAGGTCTCGACGGAAGAGGCTGGTCCCGGATGGCGAGCCGAGAGGCGCCGACCTCGTAAAATCAGCGCACCACACAAGTGCCAACCGCACACAATATGCTGCTCTCCCCCTGGCTGCCTAGTCGGAGGGAAGCACACCTGACCTCTTGAGAGGTCACGTCCACTTCTCCCGCTGGCCGACCGGTGAGGGGCTGGGCGACACAAAGTCGGCCTGCCGTCCGAGAAGCCGCGGCTCGGACGAAAGACCAAAGCGGCTGGCCGGAGGGTGACTTGGGTCACCTGTGGCCCCTCCGGCGAGAATGACAGGTGACTACGCTCGTAGAAATCCGAGGGCTTAATCTTCCGGACGCGGGTTCGATTCCCGCCATCTCCACCAGGATAGACGGCGCACTTTCGGGTGCGCCGTTTTCGCGTCCACGAATGGACACGAATTTCACGAATGGGCGCGGAACAGGGAAAGGGAATCAAGCCCGGTGCAGGAGCAACCCTTTGAGATAGGCCCCTTCGGGGAAGTTGAGGGCAACGGGATGGTCGGCATCCTGGTGAAGGTAGGCCAGAATCTGAACATGGAGGCCCGCGTCCAGGGCCGCGCCGGCCACGATTTTCTGAAAGAGGGAAGCATCCACCCCGCCGGAGCAGGAAAAGGTCAGGAGTTGCCCGCCGGGGCGCAAAAGTTTCAGCCCCAAGAGATTGATGTCCTTGTAGCCGCGGGCGGCCTTGCGCGCCTGGGCCGCAGTGGGAGCAAATTTAGGCGGGTCGAGCACAATCAGGTCGAAGGAACGCCCCTGGTCGCGCAATTTGCGGAGCGCCTTGAAGACATCCTCCCGCCAGACGGTGAGGCGCGCCTCCGGCAGCGCGTTGAGGCGCACGTGAGATTGCAAGCGCTCCAGGGCGGGGGCAGAGGCATCCACCGCCAGGACGGAGGCCGCCCCGCCCGCCAGGGCCGAGAGGCTGAAGCCGCCGGTGTAGGCGAAGCAATCCAGCACATCTTTGCCCGCCGCCAGGGAACGCAGCAAGGAGCGGTTGGCGCGCTGGTCGAGGTAGAAGCCGGTCTTGTGGCCCGCGGTCACGTCCACACGGAAACGCAGGCCGCGCTCCGTGATGAGCGCGTCTTCCGAGAGCGGCTCGCCAAGCAGGAGGCCGCGGCGCTCCGGCAGCCCTTCCAGGCGGCGCACATCCACATCGGAACGCTCGTAAAGACGGGCCGCGCCGCTCAATTCCATCAGGAGGGAGGCCAAGGTATCGCGCCAACGCTCCGCGCCGGCGCCGAGCACCTGGACGACGAGG
>DRKV01000356.1 GCA_011051635.1 Chloroflexota bacterium
AAACCGCTTAGCGGGGTTGTTCTAATTTTAAGGTTTATCAGTCCCCCTGTCAACGACGAAAAAGGTCAGAACGCGTCTCCCAAGAAGGCGCGGATTTCGGCTTCTACCTGCTCCACAGTACCCTTCCCCACCCGGAACCAGTGAATTTGCGGGTCGTCGGCCTTGAACCAGTTGGCCTGCCGGCGGACAAACTGACGCGTCAGGCGCTTGATTTGGGCGACGGCCTCTTCCAGCGTACTCTCGCCCCGCAGGCAGGCGGCAATTTGCTTGTAGCCGATAGCCGACATGGAAGGCAGGTCAGCCCGATAGCCGCGCTCCAGCAGGGAACGCACTTCCTCCACTAGTCCGGCCTCCAGCATGCCCTGAATGCGGGCATCCACGCGGGCGTAGAGTTCTTTCCGGGGACGGATGAGGCCAATCAGGAGGGTGCGGTAAGGCGCCGCGCCGCGCCGCCGCTGGGCGGAGAAACGCTGCCCGGTGAGGAAAATAACTTCCAGTGCCCGCACGGTGCGGCGCAGATTGCGCGGCTCGATGCGCTCCGCCGCCTGAGGGTCGAGGATGGCAAGGCGGGCGTGGAGCGCTTCAGGGCCGATGGCGCGGCCCCAGGCTTCCAGCGCCGCCCGCAGGCGGGGATGCGGCTTCTGCTGCGGCAGTTCCCAGCCTTCGTAAACCGCGCGCAGGTACTGGCCGGTTCCGCCTACGAGGAAGGGCAGCCGCCCGCGGGCGTGGATAGCGGCAATCGCCTCGCGGGCAGCGCGCTGGAAGAGCGCCAGGCTCCAGGTCTCGTCGGGGTCGGCCACGTCAATCAGGTGGTGCGGGACGCGGGCGCGTTCTTCAGGAGAGGGCTTGGCCGTGCCGATGTCCATCCCGCGGTAAAAGAGGCGCGAATCGGCGGAGACAATCTCCCCGTTCAGGCGCTGCGCCAGTTGGAGGGAGATTTCGGTCTTGCCGACCGCGGTCGGCCCCAGGATGACAATCAACGGGGGTTTCATGCCAGGATGTTCTCGAAATGGGTGATTTCGGGAGGCAGGTCTGCCGCCGGACGGTACACGGCGACCACGTCCACACGCCAGTCGGCGGGCTGTTCGGGGTGCATTTGCAGGTAGTGTTGCGCGGCGGACAGCAGATGGGCCTGCTTGCGCGGCGTGACGGCTTCTTCGGGATAGCCGAAAGCCCGGCTGGTGCGCGTTTTGACCTCCACGAAGACCAGTTGCCCGCCCTGCCGCGCCAAAAGGTCAATTTCTCCGTAGGGGGTGCGCAGGTTGCGCTCCAAAATGCGGTAGCCGCGGGCTGTGAGGTAACGGGCGGCAACTTCCTCCCCCCAGCGCCCGAGGGTTTGGTTGCGCCCCATGCTTATTTCCACTTGTCCACGAAGTGCAGCCAGCGCGCCCGCAGGGAACGCCGACGCGGTTTGGCGGCACGGACGAGACGCTCGTAATGCTCCAGCACCAGGCGGCTGGTGCGGCGGATGTCGTATTGGGCGGAGGCTTTACGGGCGCGTTCCCCCATCTCGCAGCGGAGACCGTCTTCGCTCACCAGGCGTACCATCTTGGCGGTGAAGGCCGCCAGGTCTTCTTCCTGCGCCAGGAGGCCGGTCACGCCGTCCTCCACGGTATCGCCCACGCCAGGGGATTGAATCCCCAGGACGGGCAGGCCGGCGGCCATGGCCTCAATCACGGAAAGAGGATGCACCTCGGTAACGGAAGCCGTTACAAAGGCGTCCGCCACCTTGTAATAACGGGGAATCTCCTCATAGGGCACCAATCCCGTAAAGCGGACGCGTTCCCGCAATCCCATGTGCAGCGCCCGGTCTTCCAGGTTCTCCCGCTCCGGGCCGTCTCCCACAATCAAGAGACGGGCATCCTCCAGGGCCTCTGCCACACCCTTGAAGGCGCGGAGCAAAAAAGGCAGATTCTTCTCACGCCCCAGGCGTCCCACATACACCAAAACAACATCGTCCCGCTCGAAGCCCAGGGATTCCCGCGGAACGGGGGTGATTTCCCGCTCGAAACGTTGCAAATCCACCCCGTTGGGGATGACCTCAATGGGGGCATCCACCTGAAGGCGGCGTAACACGTCCCGCAGGCCGGCGGAGGGGGCAATTACCAAATCGCACTGGCGGCAAAAAGAGGGCAGATAGGCTTTGAGGAAAGATTCCCCCACGCTCTCCGGCAGCATGGGGAGATAGATTTGCGAATACAGGTCGTAACGGGTGTGGTTGGTGAAAGCCACGGGGATGCCGCGCGGCTGACAATGCCACAGTGCAAGGCGCCCGCTCAGGAAGGGATGGTGAACATGCACCACATCCATACTGTGCAACAGACGCGCCGCTTCCCGCGTGTAGCGCACGTTGAGGTACACGCCGGTATCCACCAGCGGTAAGCCGGGAGAGCGGATGATGTTGCTCTCCTCGTCTTCGTAGTCCATCCCGCCAAAAGTGAAGACAAAAACTTCGTGCCCCAGGTCTTCGAGAAAGCGCTTGTTGAGGGAGATGTAATTGGTTACACCGCTGACGTGCGGCTTGTACATGTCGGCCAACATGCCGATTCGCATGGCAATATCCTTTCCGAGAACAATCGCCCACCGGGCCACAGGCGCACAGGTATCGTACAGGATGGGAAGGGAAACGTCAAGGGAGGGGGTGAGAGGGAATGGTACAATCCGAATGTGCGACGCGTGACCCACCTGCCTCCCGCCGGGGCCTTGAGCCTCTTCACGGCCACGATTCTGCTGGCCTATACGCTGGCGCAATACATCCAGTTGCCCGCCCAGACGCTTTCGCTGCGGTTCGCCGGGGTGTACCTGGAATTGGCGCTCAACATCAACACCCTGACCAACATCCTGGTAGCCGCCCTGGTCGCCAGCGGGATGGATGGTCTGCTGCGCACCCATCCGGCCCTGCCGGAGGGCACCACCGTGATACACTGGCTGCTGCCGGCGTTGAGCGCCTGGGTGCTGGGTGCGACCATCTCCCTGCTGCGCCCGCAGCAGATGTGGTGGTTAGGGGTACTCATCGGCGGCGCGGTGCTGGCGCTGGTGTGCGTGGCGGAATACATCGTGGTCGACCCGCAGGACGCGCTTTACCCCTGGGCGACCAGCGGGCTGAACGTCCTGGCTTTCGGGCTGTTCCTGGCGCTGGCTATCAGCCTCCACGAGGCTAATGTGCGGCTCTTCTGGCGGGTTCCCGCCCTGACGCTGGCCGCCGCGCTGACCGGCTTGCGCGTTCTCCACCTGCATCTGCGCGGGAGGTGGGCTGTGTGGGAAACGTACACCGCGGCGCTGCTCACCGCCCAAAGCGCCGCCTTCCTGCACTACTGGCTGCTGCCTTCCGCCCGCTACGGCATTTTCGTCCTCACTCCCCTGTACACTTTCACCACCTGGCAATATGCCCGTTACCGACAAACCACCCGCCCGTGGATAGAGGCCCTGGTGGCAGCCGCTCTCCTGGTCGCCCTGGGCGTCTTCCTGTGAGGAGCAGCAACCAGGAGGCCCATCTCGTGTTATAACCGACGGCATAAAAGACAAAACTCGCTCTGCCACTACCTGAGACCGCAACACAAGGAGGAAGCAAGACCCCATGAACCCCTGGCTTTTATCCGCAGGCATCTTGCTGGTATCGTATCTGATTGGCTCCATCCCCTTTGGGCTGCTCGTCGTCAAATGGAGTACCGGGCGAGACGTGCGCCACGTGGAGAGCGGGCGCACGGGCGGCACCAACGCCATGCGGGCCGCTGGATTCTGGGCCGGACTGCTCACCGCCCTGCTGGACATCAGCAAAAGCGCTCTGACCGTGCGCCTCGCCATAGCCGCCGCGCCCCATGCCTACTGGCTGCACATGCTGGCGCCGGTAGCGGCCATCATAGGGCACAACCATTCCATTTACCTCCCGGAACGCACGGAGGAGGGCAAATGGCGACTGCGCGGCGGGGCGGGAGGCACCCCGGCGGTCGGGGGCGCCGTCGGCCTGTGGTGGCCGAGCATCTTCATTCTCGTTCCCGTCGGCGCATTGCTGCTCTTCGGCGTCGGATACGCTTCCGTAGCCACAATGAGCATCGGAGTGATGTCCGTCATCATCTTCGCGGTGCGCGCCGCCTACTACAATGCCCCCTGGGCGTATGTGTGGTACGGCATCCTGGCCGAAATTCTCATCCTGTGGGCGCTGCGCCCCAACATCAAGCGCCTGATGAACGGGACGGAGCGGTTAGTCGGCTGGCGGGCAAAACGGAGACGCCAAAAACAAGAAACACAAGAGCACCCGGAATAAACGGAAAGGCGGCGGAAAATCCGCCGCTTTTTCATTCTTCCTCGTACTCCGATTCTGCCGGAAGCACACCGTACTTTTGTTTGTAGAGCGCCTTGAGGTTGCGGTAATGCAGCGCCGAGGCCAGCCCCCCCAGCAGGATGCGGCTCTTGCCCGCCTTCTCCAGGGTTACTTCCGTCAGGTAATCCCAGGGGTATTCGTACTCGTGGGCCTTCTCCACCTCTGCTTCGATGACATCCAGATAGTGCAGGTTGGATTTGACCGCTGCCTCCACCTCACCCCGCAGGATGACATCGCCGTGCCCCTGCACCACGTTCTCCAACGGCAATTCCCCGATACGGCGCAGGGAGCGGCGCATGGTCGCGATGTTCCCGTCCACGATGTAAGGCAGGGGCATGAAAACGTCCCCCGCAAACAGGACCCGGTCTTCCATCACCAGGACTCCGATTCCATCGTGGCTGTGCCCCGGCAGGGGGATAATCCGCAGCGTCTTCTTGCCCACTTTGAGGGTCATCGTCCCCTCCCGGAAGGTCATGTGCGGGAGCACCAGTTTGATTTGCCGGAAAGTGGGGTCTTGCTGACGCACGCTCTCCAGAGAAGGCAGCCCGCGGGCAATCAAATACTCGCGGCATCGGGAATGCGCCAGCACCATCGCGCCGGGGAAAAAGCAATTCCCCCAACTGTGGTCGGCATGGTAATGCGTATCAATCACGTAGCGCACCGGAATCCCCAGGTGCTGCTCCACAAAATCCCGCATCTGGAGGGTCTCGTCCGGTGTAGGGAGAGTATCAATTGCCACCGCCCATTTTGGCCCGGCCACAATCCCCGCCGTTACCTGGGCATATACCTCGCTCTGAAAAAAGTACACGTTGTCTGCTATGCGTTCGCGTTGCACCATAAGGAAGACATCCTGAGAAACCCCGCGCGGGGGTGAGTTTTGACGGTCTTTTGGGAAGGATAGCACAAAGCAAGGAACAAAGTCAAGTTTTTGGCGCGATTCGGCGGGAGACGTGTTAAACTATGCGGATATGAGCGTGCGCCGCGTCTTTCTCCTCCTCTGGATGACCGCCCTGGGACTGCCTCCCTTTGGGCGGGTTGCCCGCGCCCAGAATCCCACGCCCCCCCCGCTGGTGGTCGTCGCCCCCCGCCCCGGCGAAGCCCTCCAGGGCACGGTGGACATCGTGATTGAAGTGCCGCGCGGCTCCCCGATGGCCTTCGGCGGCCTCTACTTTGGCTATGCGCAAGACGCTTCCGGGGTGCGCTTTCCCATCTGGGAGGCCGAAGCGCCTCGCGGCGAGACCCTAACCCAATGGGACACCACCACCCTGACGGACGGCGACTACACCCTCTATCTCCTCATCCGCCTGGAAAACGGCCTGGAACTCCAGGCCACCGTCCCCGGCCTGCGGGTGCGTAACTACACCCCCATCGAGACCCCCACTCCCACCCTCACCCCCCCCCCCCC
>DRKV01000357.1 GCA_011051635.1 Chloroflexota bacterium
CGGTCTGTCGTCCGTCGTCCCGCTCGCGGTGCCGCCGGTGGATGGCCTGCAAGCGCGCCCAGGTGTGCTCGTCGAGGCCGGTGTCGGGGCTGGACGGTGGTTTGATGGTGGACGATGGACGGTTGACCGTGGTCTGTGGCCTATCGTCCGTCTTCCGTCGTCCACCGTCCACCGTCGGTCGTCTGTCGTCCGAAGCGCGGAACAGCACCGACACCCGGCGGTGGCGGCGGACGCGTTTCAGGAGGGGGGAGCGCTCCTTCACCCTCACGCGTTACCCCTTTCCACACGGATTTCTCCGCAGGCAAATTCCAGGGTCTCGATGGCGACCGCGACGTCGTCGCTCTTCAACGCCGGCCCGCTCCATTTGACGGGGTACGCTCCCGCCAGATGCCAACTCATCACCGCCTCGCGGAGGGAGTTCAGCAGCGTCACGGTGATGTCCTTGCGCTGGAAGGCTTCGTCCATCTGGTCGAGATACCAGCCCAGCAGTTCGCTCTTCCCGACCCCGTTCTTGAGAGTCAGGCGGGCGGACTTGCGGCGGGCGGGCAACTGGTGGGTGTAGGTGTTCAGGCCGCCTTCCTTGACCTCCACCACCTCCCATTGGATGACGGGCAGGGAGCACTCCGTAAAGGCGGCCTGCCGCTCGCCGTCCACCTCCACCACGAAGCGGAAATTGGCGTTTACCTGGGGGATGAGGCTGTTGTGTTCGGTCATCGGGGACATGGAAGCCTCCGCGGGGGAGTGGGGGTCACGCGTCCTCCAAAGGCGGCAGGGAAACCTGGAAACGGTATCCACACTGGGGGCAGACCGCCGGGACGGGCGCTCCGGGGGCGGTGTTGACCTGCAAGTACAGGTCTTCCAGGTAGGCGAAGTCGGCGGCGAAAAGGCCGGCAATCACTTCGGGCGGGACGGGAGCATACGCTCCCAGGCGGGTTACCACCCGGCTGAGCAGGACGGCGGGCAGCCAGGCCTCGTTGGCCTCCACCTGCGGGTCGGCGGCGCTTTCGATTTCGTCGCGGGCCGTCGCCAGGCGCATCTCTCCCTGCCGGTGGACGCGTCCCTCGGAATCCAGGTAGCCGAGTGGGAGGGTGAACTCGAAACGGGTTTGCATCATGGTTTTTCGCGCAGACGCAACTTTTCGACGGCCGCGGTCAGGTTGTCGAACGCCCGTCGGACGGTTTCCCGCGGGCAGCCTATCGTCATCCGGGCGAACCCGGCTCCCTCCCGTCCAAACCAGTAGCCCGAGGCAAGCGCAATCTGTGCCTCGAGCGCCAGGAATTTCTCCAGCGCTTTGGCATCCAGACCCAGTGCTCTGAAATCCAGCCAGGCCAAAAACGTTCCTTCCGGCGCAATCAACGAGACGCCGATGTCGTTTTGGCGCAGATACGCCTCGATGAAATCCGCGTTTCCTTGAATGTGCCTCAGGAGCGCATCCAGCCATGCGCCGCCGCTGCGGTAGGCTGCTTCCACTGCGGCGGAGGCAAAGACGTTGGTCTTGTTGATTTGGTAGCGGTGAGCAAAGTCGCGAAATTGCTGCCGGTGGGCCTCGCCGGGGATGATGGCCAGGGCATCCACCATGCCTGAGATGTTGAAAGTTTTGGCCGGGGAGATGCAAGCCGCCGCATTCTCACTCTCCGTGACGCTCAGGTAGGGGACAAATTGACGAGGGGGAAAGGTGAAATCTCCGTGTATCTCGTCGGCGATGACGAAGACGTTGTGCCGCTCGCATATCTCCGCCACCTGCGCCAGTTCCGCCTTCGTCCACACCCGCCCCACGGGGTTGTGGGGCGTGCAAAGTATCATCATCTTGTTCTTCGGGTCGGTGGCTTTTCTTTCCAGGTCCGCGAAGTCCATCTCGTAGCGCCCGTCCACCAGTCTGAGGGGGTTCTTGACCACTTTCCGGCGGTTGCTCCTGATGACCATGCGGAACTCGAAGAAGACCGGCGGCTGAAGGATTACGCCGTCGCCTTCGTCTGTGTGCTGGTCAATCAGGATGGCGATGGCACTCAAAATCGAAGGGCTGAATTCGAGGTACTCGCGCTCGATTTCCCAGCCGTAACGACTGCGGTACCAGTCCAGGAGGGCCTCGAAATACCCCTCCGGGCGGTACTCGTAGCCGTAGATGCCGTGGGCAACGCGCTTTTGTAACGCTTCTATCACCGCGGGGGGCGCTTTCAAATCCATGTCCGCTACCGACATGGGAATGGCCTCCGCATTGCCAAAGTGTTCCTCCAGGAAAGACTTGCTCCACTTCAGGGTAGGATATTCACGGCGGTCAATGGATTCGTCGAAGTTCATGGTTTTTGAGGGTGGGTCTGGCTACCTGACGCTCCCCCCACCCCTGGCCCCTCCCCCACTGGGGGAGGGGATGAGGAGAGGGCCTTCCCTCAGGGGGATGGGATGGGGAGAGGGCTTTCCCTCAGGGGGAGGGGATGGGGAGAGGGCTTTCCCACAGAGGGAGAGGATGGGCATCCTAACTGACGCGGGTGATGTACTCGTGGGTGATGACCAGTTCCTCGATGCCGATTTCGTTGCTATCCGCCTTGGGCTGGGGGCCGGTCACCTTCACGGGCCAGGCGCGCTCGAAGTTCCAGCGGGCAACCTCTTTGAGTTCTTCGTTGTACATGATGATGGAGCCGTTGCGGCGCGCCCCCTCCACGTCGCCGTCCTCCACCTGTTTGCGCCAGTCCCAGATGTCCATATTGCTGGTGATGCCGCGCTTGAGGGTGATGTTTTCCCATTTCATGCGTCCGGGAATTTTCATCACCACTTCCTGCCCTTGCTCGTTGATGACTTTGTGCTCGATGACTTCGTGCTCCGAACCGATGCCGCTGCATTCGGTGAAGTAGCCGGTCACCGCGCCCTGAATATCGATTGCAAAATGAAACCCAACCAGGGGGTCTTCTCTCTTAGCCATAGGGTGCTCCTTTGCGGTGAAAATCTATCCAAAACGTGAATCGTACCTACTCGGCGTTGGCGCCGGCCCACTGACTGATGCGGAAGATGACGAACTCCGCCGGTTTGACGGGAGCCATCCCGACCTCGATGATGAGTTGTCCCAGGTCGCGCACTTCGGGCGGGTTGAGTTCCTCATCGCATTTCACATAGAAAGCCTGCTCCGGAGTGGTGCCGAAGAGCGCCCCGCTGCGCCACACGTTACGCAGGAAGGAGGTCACATCACGGCGCACTTTGGCCCACAGGGTGCTGTCGTTGGGTTCAAAGACCACCCATTGCAGGCCGGCGTCCATGGAGGCCTCCACCATGATGAACAGCCGCCGGACGTTGATGTAGCGCCACGCCCCGTCGCTGCTCAGGGTGCGCGCCCCCCAAACGCGGATGCCCCGCCCCGGGAAAGCCCGGATGCAGTTCACCCCGATGGGGTTGAGGGTATCCTGCTCGCCGCGGCTCAGGTTCAATTCCAGATTGATAGCGCCCAGCACCACCTCGTTGGCGGGGGCCTTGTGGACGCCGCGGTCGGCATCCACCCGGTTGTACACGCCGGAGACGTGCCCGCTGGGGGGGACGAGTTTGCTGGCGCTGCCGCTGCCGCTCAGGTCGGCAATCTCAATCCACGGGTAGTAGAGGGCCGCGTAGGAGGTATCGAAGTTGATGAAGTTGCGCCACTCTTTGGCTTGCTGGGCGGTCAGGCCGGGAGGCGTATCCAGCAGGGCGAAGCGGTAGCGCATCCGCTCGCAATGGGCGATGACCGCCTCCTGCACCATCTTGACCCGCTCTTTGGCCTCCTCGGAACCGTCGTAGCCGGCCATCACATCCGGCACGAGCACCAGACGCACGTCCTCGACGGCCTCCAGCCCGCCCAGACCGGTGCGCTCACCGGCGTCGCCGATGAAATCCGCCGCTGTCAGGGGACGGATGCCGCCGCCGCTCAGGGCGTAGGTTCCCGGTGTGGGCATTCCGCTGCCCGTTTTGGTGATACGCACGCTGCCGAAATCGGCCTCTCCGATGAAGTTCTCGCCCTTCTTCATCGTCAGGCCGGTTTTCGTCTCGCCGCCCACGCTCATGTCGAAAGTGCCTTCGGCGGAACCGGCCTTGATGTGCACCACCAGGTCGTTCCCGGCGGGGCCGGGCGTCCTGGCGGTCACGGTGAAGGCGCTGCCTTTGGCGGCGGGGATGACCGCCGAGGCGGCCTGGGCGGCATCGTCCTCCGCCAGGGCGCGCACACTGGTCACATAGCAGGGACCGCCGCCGTTGGCAAAGTAACCGTACACCGCGTCCGGCAGGTACGCGCCGGAGGTGAAACCGCCGAAGATGTCCACGAACTGGGTCCAGTTCGTTACCAGGGTGGGCTTGTTGAGGCGTGATTCCACCACGACGCGCTCACCGGTGGCCGGGTCAATCGCCTTGCGGCTGGCCTCGGCGGTGATGCCGATGAAAGCCGCCGTCGAAGTGCCCACGGCCTGGATGGGTTTTGTGCCCCGGTCAACCTCTTCTACATAGACGCCGGGGGATGCGTATGTCAGTGCCATTGTCTGCTCCTTTTGGTGAAGTGAAAGTGATTGGACGAAAGACCGTTCCTGTTTTGCAACTGTTCAGGCTGCCCCGTCTGGTCTGGCGATTGAAATCGCAGCGACGATTGCAAAACCTGCCTTCGCAGGTTGAGTTTCCAGTCGCCGAAGGGCGACTTCGCGAGTGTTGCCGTGACTTTAGTCGCCAAGATGAGCCTATTCTCCCTATTTTCCAGATGAAATGATGAGGTCGTAGCCGCTTCCGGGAATTTCCACCTCCCGTTGGGTTTCTCGCCCTTCGATGGATGCCGTCAGGACGTACCTGCCTTGAGGCAGGCTGCCCAGTACGAATTCTCCCCCCTCGTTGGTGACAGCCGCCAAACCCCGCCCCGCTACGGATACCCGCACCCCCGCAAGGGGCGCGCCCTCGGGGCTGCCCTCCCGCACCGTCCCGCCGATGAAGGTCAGCGGGGATGCTTCGGGAGTGTCCAGCGCCCCGCCGGAGGGCCGCCTGCTCTGCCCGGCCTGTACCTGGAGGGTCCGCACCACCGGCCCGCTGACCGGCTCCCACGGGTCGAGGGCCACCGTCGTCTGGCAGACCAGCGCCGGACGCAGGTCGTTATCCAGGGCGCTCCACAAATCGGAGGGATTGGTCAGCGTTTCGGGGTCGCCGATACGCAAGGGGACCTTGAAAGGATGTGCCTGCATCCTCCCTTGCAGGTGCGCCTCCGGCAGGATGGGGTTCCGCAGCAAGGCCAGCATCGCGCGGCTCAAAAGGCGGTGTTCGTCGCCGGGGTCGTTGGCCCACGCCGTCAGCAAGTAAAAGCAATCCACGCGGTAGGGGCTGCGCTTCTGGGCGCTCATCCCGTCCCGCGGCGGGGAGAGGCGCTCCCAGCCGTGCTGCCGCAATGTGGCGTTCTCGCGCAAGTCGTAAAGAAAGAGATTGAGCGTTGGGCGCGAGAGCCGCGCGCTCCACTCGCGGGTGGGCTGCTCGAAAGCAATCTCCACCTCACCGTTGGCGATGGGGATTTCGGCCTTCAACAAATTGCGTAGGGATTCGTCCAGGTCGGAGAACATGAGAGGGGTGAGTGGGTGATTGGGGATTAGGGAACAGGGATTTGGGATTGGGGAGATGGGGGGGATGATGAGATGGGGAGATGGTACGCTGTACCCTGTACTTTCACACTTGCAAACTTTCGTACTTTTGCA
>DRKV01000358.1 GCA_011051635.1 Chloroflexota bacterium
TTGACCGCGTTGGCCCCCATGGCATCCCGCACGTCGTAGAGCAGGTGCGCCGCCAGAAAGGGGCCGATAGGCGAATCCGCAATCAGGCGCACCTGCAAATCGCGGGGGCCGCCGCCCAGGTCTTGCAGGATGGGGTCAATCTCGGCGGCTTCGGCGAGCAGTTCGGCTTTGTGTTCCAGCAGGCGCAGGCGGGCGCTGTGCGGGTCGGCGAGGCCCAGCACCTGCATCTGCCCAATCATCACCGGCGGGTCGGCCTGGGCGAAGAAGCCGCCGGTGGGACGCGCCAGTTTCGCCATGAAGGAGGCTCCTGCCACGATGGAAGGCTCCTCCACGGCCATGGGGATGATGATTTCGCGCCCGTTGATGATGAAATTGAGACCCAGCCCCAGGGGGAGGGCAAAACGTCCGACCACGTTCTCGACCATGTGGTCGGCCTGCTCCAGGGGAAGGCCGGGGTCGCCCTTCAGGGCGGCAATCTCTTCAGGGGTCAGCAACCCGCTGCGGGCGAGTGCGTCCCAACGCTCATTCAGGGTATGGTTGTAAAATCCGGGGAGACGGGAGGTCATGGGGTGGACGATGGACGGTGGACGGTGGACGGTTGACGGTGGACGACGGACGACGGACTGCTGACGCCTGACCACGGTCTACCGTCCATCGTCCACTGTCCAGGCAGTGTAGAGCGGAACGACTGGCAAAACCTATCAGGGTGGCGGAAATGCTGCCTGTGATATAATGAATCTTCAGTTTTGCAATCCCCTTTGCAGAAAACATTGAGGTTTTTATGACAGAATTTCTGAGTGTGGCACAAATTGACCGGGCCGCGGAGGTCGTGCGAGAACGCTTGCAGGCACAGCCCCGCATCGCGGCCATCCTCGGTTCCGGATTGGGGGGGCTGGCGGATGCTGTGGAAGAAGCCATTTACATCCCGTACCCCGAAATCCCCGGCTGGCCGACATCTACGGTGCCCGGTCACACCGGAAGGCTGGTCTCCGGCACGCTGGAAGGACAGAGGGTACTCTTCATGCAGGGGCGGGCACACTTTTACGAGGGGTACAGCATGGCACAGGTCGGGCTGCCCATCCGAGTCATGCAACGGCTGGGCGTGGAAATCCTGATTGTCACCAATGCGGCGGGAGCGGTCAACCCCGCTTTCGAGCCGGGCGACATCATGCTGATTACCGACCATCTCAATTTGATTGGCATGGCGGGGCCAAATCCGCTGCGCGGGCCGAACCTGGATGAATTCGGCCCGCGTTTTCCCGATATGAGCCAGGCCTACGACCGGGAATTGGCCGAGATTGCCCGGCAGGTGGCCCGCGAGAAGAAAGTTCCCCTCCACGAGGGGGTGTACGTCAGTCTGGCAGGCCCATCCTTCGAGACCCCGGCGGATTTGCGCTTCCTGCGGACAGTGGGCGTGGACGCGGTCGGCATGTCCACTGTGCCGGAGGTCATTGTTGCCCGCCACGGGGGAACGCGCGTCCTGGGATTCTCCGGCATCAGCAACAAGGCCAATCTGGATGGCAGCACGGTCACGACCCACGAAGAAGTGCTGGAGGCAGGGCAAATTATGGTGCCCAAACTGGAAGTGCTCATCCGCAGCGTGTTAGCCCGCCTGTGAAAACAAAAAAGACCTGACGGGTCTGCGAGAAACCTGACAGGTCTCGGAGACCTGTCAGGTTTGTTCTTCCCGACACCCAATGACTGAGATTCTCCGCTTCCTGGCAACCTATCAGACATGGGTGTATGCCGTCCTGGGGGCGGGCGGTCTGTTGTTTACCATTCGCTTTCTGCGCGCCTGGGATGAACTGCGCCGCTCGGCCTTCGGGTTGGAGCGCGAAATGGCCCAGGCGCGTTTGAATCAGGCGGCCAGCGTGCTGGTGCTTCTCCTGCTGGGTACGATAGCCGAATTCTCCCTCGTCACCTTCGTCGTCCCTGCCGTGCCGGAGGACATGCCCCTGCCCACGCCTACCGTGGATTTGCTGGCGACCCCCACGGTGACGCTCGCCCCCGGAGAGACCCCTCCCCCGACGACGACCCCCGCCCCGCAAGGGAACATCCCCCCCAACGAAGCCTGCGTGCCCGGCAGCATCGCAATCAGCGACCCGCCCCAGGATGGCAGCGTAGCCGGGATAACGACCATCCGCGGCTCCGCCGACATCCCCGCTTTCGGGTTCTACAAATTGGAATACGCTCCGCCGGATAAGGAGGCCTGGCAGGCCATCCTGGCAGGAGATACGCCCGTGGTGGACGGGGAACTGGGGCAATGGAACACCACCCCGCTGGTGCCGGGGCTGTACCGCCTGCGGCTGGTAGTGACCGACAACCAGGGGCAGGCCCAGCCTCCCTGCGTCGTCCGCGTCAACGTTCTGGCTCCCACGCCAGTACCCTGACGGTCTAGACCGCAGACCGCAGACCGTAGACCGCAGACGGTGGACGGTAGTCAGCCATCAGTCCACCATCCACCGTCAACTGTCCACCGTCCCTCGTCCACCGTCCACCGTCCACCGTCCATTCTCATGCCCGAAGTCCAGATTCTTCCCGCCGTTGCAGCGCACATTCCTCTTTTGTGCGCCCTGGATGCCTCTTACGCCACCGATACCGTCTGGCGTATGGACGCGCCGCGTCCGGGAGAGAGCACAGAAAGCGGGGCCGTGTTCCACGCCATGCGCCTGCCGCGCCGCACCCGCGTCCCTTACCCGCGCGATATCCGCGCCCTGGAGGGAGAATGGACCCGCCTTGACGCCGTGCTGGCGGCGATGCTGAACGGGAATCCGGTGGGTTTCGCCGTCCTGCTGCGCGGCCCTGCTCCCCACACCGCCTGGGTGCGCGATGTGGTGGTCGGCGCTCCCTGGCGAAGGCAGGGCATCGGTACGGCCTTGTTGTTGGCCGCGCATCGCTGGGGCAGACAGGCGGGATGCAGTCGCCTGACAATGGAGATGCAGCCCAAAAATTTCCCCGCCATCCAACTGGCAGAGAAATTCGGGATGGTTTTCTCCGGTTACCACGAGCATTACTACGCTTTTCAGGAAACAGCCCTGTTCTTCACGCGGACGCTGTAACCGCAGAGGGCCGGGTTTTACCGGTATGTGGCTTTCCATCCTTCGCGCTTTCAACCAACTGCTGACCGCAGGCGTTGCGATTACCGCCTTCTCGCTGCTCCTGTACGTCCTGACCTTCAACCTGCAAGACCGCGTGGCGCGCTCCTTCGCTTTCATCCTGGCCTGCGTGACCGTGGTCTTCGTGGGAGAAGCGCTGGCCAGCACCAGCGCCGCGGAGCAGGGGGCGGTCGCCTGGCTGCAA
>DRKV01000359.1 GCA_011051635.1 Chloroflexota bacterium
ACCCGCGGCGGCTCCGAACTGGGCACCAACCGCCACCTTCCCGAAGGAGCGGATTTCTACGGCATGGCGCGTACCATCGAAGAGTACGGGATAGACGCCATCCTTGTGGTCGGCGGCTGGACAGGCTACGAGGCCGCCTACCGAATGCTGGAAGAGCGCAAGCATTTTCCCGCCTTCGACATCCCCATCGTCTGCCTGCCTGCTTCCATCAACAACAACCTGCCCGGCTCCGAATTGAGCATCGGGGCGGATACGGCTCTCAACAACATCGTCGAGGCGGTGGATAAAATCAAGCAATCCGCCGTGGCAACGCGGCGCTGCTTCGTCGTGGAAGTCATGGGGCGTTACTGCGGATACCTGGCCCTGATGAGCGGGATGGCGACCGGCGCGGAGCGGGTTTACCTGCACGAGGAGGGGGTCACGCTGAACGACCTGCAAGCGGACGTGGAGAAACTGAGCCGCGCTTTTCGCCGCGGCAAGCGCCTGGGGCTGATGATTCGCAACGAGCGCGCCAACGCGGTTTACACCACCGCCTTCATGAGCGCCCTCTTCGAGGAAGAGGGCCGCGACCTGTTCGACGTGCGTCAGGCCATCCTGGGGCACTTGCAGCAAGGCGGCGACCCTTCTCCCTTCGACCGGGTACACGCCACCCGCATGGCCCGGCGCAGCGTGGAATATCTGCTGAAACAATTGGAAAGTGGCGAGACCCAATCGGCTTTCATCGGCATCCACAGCAAGGAAATCCGCTTCCACGACCTGGAAGATTTCCCCCGCCTGGCGGACATGGAGCATCAGCGTCCCCGCAAACAGTGGTGGATGGAAATGCGCCCCATCGTTTGTCAACTGGCCTGATAGGTTTTGCCAGCCCTTTGCGGGGAGAATCGCGGTATTGCGAGACCCGACGCCAGACCCGACAGGTCTCGAAGACCTGTCGGGTCTGTTCACCACTCACCCACTCACCCATTCACCTAAAACCATGAACCCTGTAGCCATTGCGGGAATCGGACAAACGCCCCTGCGGGAAAACTGGGGCAAATCGCTCAAAGAACTGGCCGGAGAGGCCGCCTTCGCTGCCATGTATGACGCGGCAGACGAGCGAGTAGACGCCATCTTCGTGGGGAACATGCTTTCGGGCATGTCCTCCGGGCAGGCGCACCTGGGCACAATGCTGGCGGACTGGATAGGCAAGCGCGGTGCGGAGGCCGTCAAGGTGGAGAGCGCCTGTAGTTCGGGCGGCTCGGCCTTGCGGATGGGCATCCTGGCCGTGGCCTCCGGCGAATTCGAGAACGTGCTGGTCGTGGGCGTGGAAAAGATGACCGAGGTCAAAGGCCCGGACATCACCGCCGCCCTGGCGACCGCCGCCGATGCCGATTGGGAGGTCGTCCACGGCGTTTCTTTCGTGGCGCTCAACGCCCTCCTGATGCGCCGCTACATGCACGAGCACGGCTGGCAGCACGATGATTTCGCCCCTTTCTCCATCAACGCCCACGCCAACGCCATCCACAACCCCTTTGCCCGCTTCCACCAGCCCCTCACCCTGGAGGGGTATCGCAAAGCCCCGATGGTCAGTTCCCCCATCAACCTGATGGACGCTTCTCCCACCTGCGACGGGGCGGCTGCCGTCCTGCTCACCCGTCCGGAGCGGGCGCGCAAACCGGGGCGTCCCACCGTGCGTATCCTGGCCTCCGCCACCGCGACCGATACGCTGGCCGTCCACAGCCGTAAAGACCCCACCTGGCTGCGCGCCGCCGAGCAATCCGTCAAAGCGGCTTATGCGCAGGCGGGCATAGGGCCTGAAGATATTGACCTTTTCGAAGCGCACGACGCTTTCTCGATTATGGCAGCCCTCTCTCTGGAAGCCTGCGGATTTGCGGAGCGCGGACAAGGCCCGCGGCTGGCCCTGGATGGAGAGATTACCCCGCGTGGACGGATTCCCATCGCCACCCGCGGCGGTTTGAAGGGGCGCGGCCACCCCGTAGGGGCTACCGGCGTTTATCAGGTGGTGGAGGCAGCCCAACAACTGCGCGGCGAGTGCGGCGAGACGCAGGTAGAGAACGCTCGCCTGGCCCTGACCCAAAACATCGGCGGCAGCGGGGCGACCATCGTGACCCACATCCTGGGGGTGGAGTAGCCATGTTGGGAGAGCGCTTCGAAGACGCTCTGGTGTACGCTGCCCGCCTGCACCGCGAGCAGACCCGCAAGGGAAGCCGTGTCCCCTACCTCGCTCACCTGCTGGCGGTAGCCGCGTTGGTGCTGGAGGCCGGCGGCGACGAAGATGAAGCCATCGCCGCCTTGCTCCACGACGCCGTGGAAGACCAGGGCGGCTACGCCACCCTGGAGGCCATCCGTGTTCGCTTTGGGGAGCGGGTAGCGGGGATTGTGGAAGCGTGCAGCGACGCTTTTGTCACCCCCAAACCGCCCTGGCGAGAGCGCAAGGAGACCTATCTGGAGCATTTGCGGCACGCTTCGCCGGAGGCGCGCCGCGTTTCGCTGGCCGACAAACTGCACAACGCCCGTTCCCTGCTGCTCGATTACCGCCGGGAGGGCGAGGCCACCTGGGGACGTTTCAACGGCGGCAAAGCGGGCACGTTGTGGTACTACCGTTCTCTGGCGGAGATTTTCCGCGCCACGGGGGATGACCCTCACACCCAGGAGTTGCAGCGCGTGGTAGAAGAACTGGAACGCCTGTCAGCCTGACACTACCCAACTACTGAACTACTCAACTACCCAACTACCCCTCCCCAAAACAAATCCCCAAGTCGCGCGCCGTGAGCATCGTATCGCTATCCAGGGGGACGGTTTTCATGCGGCGGGTGGCCTCCGCCAGGGGAACGTACTTCACCGTGGGCGGGTCCAGGGCTACCATGACGCTTTCTTGCCCTTCGGCCAGGGCGCGCACCGCCGCAGCCCCAAAACGCAGGGCGACCAGGCGGTCGAAGGTGGTCGGGGAACCGCCGCGCAGCAAGTGACCGAGGACTACGGTGCGCGTCTCCTTGCCGGTCAGGAGGGCGATTTCGGCGGCGACGTGCTCGCCTATTCCCCCCAGGCGGGGAGCGTGTCCGGCGCGCGCCCCCTCCTTGATGGTGTAGCCTTCTCCTTCGGGGTGCGCTCCCTCCGCAACCACAACGATGGCGTGGCGCTGTCCGGCGGCCTCGCATTCCCGGATTTTTTGGGCTACGGCCTCCATGTCGTAGGGGATTTCGGGGATGAGGATGACATCCGCCGAGCCGGAAACGCCGCTGTTGAGCGCAATCCAGCCCGCGTAGCGCCCCATCACCTCCACGACCATCACCCGACGGTGGGAGGCCGCCGTGGTGTGCAGGCGGTCAATGGCTTCGGTGGCAAACGAGACGGCGGTATCGAAGCCGAAGGTAATCACCGTCTGCGCCAGGTCGTTATCAATCGTCTTGGGAACGCCCACAATGCGCAATCCTTTTTGGGCCAGGGCGTGAGCAATTTCCATTGAACCGTCTCCCCCGATGGCTACTAGTGCGTCCAGTTCGTGCAAGGCGAAAGCCTGTATCAAAGGGGCGGAAAGGTCCGTCTCCGTGTAGGAGCCATCCAACTGGCGGATGGGGTAATGCAAGGGGTTGCCGCGATTGGTCGTCCCCAGGATGGTGCCGCCCAGGGCAGTGATACCGCGCACCGTCTCCGGTGTGAGGCGCATCAGTCCGCCGCCGGGGTAGCGCTCCGGAAAGAGCAGGCCGTCGTATCCCTCCCGAATACCGTAGGTCTCCCAGCCGCGCAGGTGAGCCGAGAGGACAACGGCGCGAATGACGGCGTTCAGGCCGGGGGCGTCGCCTCCGCCGGTGGTGATGGCAATTTTGCGAATGGTCATCGAGTTTCCTCCTTGCGAGAAAAACCATCCCTGTGAAAAACCAGGGGCAAATTTACACGGAGTTTACAGACCGATAATCCCCGGCCAACGGCCCAGGGGTATCCTGAGAGCAGAGTCCGCGGAATTGCTCCGGTTTTCAGCCTTTGCGGGAACTGTTCAGCCTGCCCCGCCCGGTGAATGGGCGCCCGTTCCCTCCAGGCGGGCGAGTTCTTCCTGCACGGCATATTCGGCCAGCAGCGCGCTCCACCCCATCCACGCCACAACCAGAAAGAAGGTCAGCAGGGTGCTAAAAATCAGGAGCAGGGCGGCCAGCAACGCCCCTCCCAGGGTCAGGGCCGGACGGGTAAACAGAAAGACCGCACTGCGGCGCAGGGCAAGCATCACCGCCGGGTGTTCCATATCGAAGTACAGAGGCCAAAAATACAAGTTGAGGCTCCACCACAGGGCGGCCATGACCGCCCATACGGCGCGTAGTATCCACCAGATTTCCCCCTCCGCGTGTGCCGAGAGGAGAATATTCCCTATCAAGATGCCCCACACCACGAAATTTAAGGCTCCCCAGCGCAAAGAAGCCCGCCACAGATGTTTCGCAAGCGCCCAAATTGTGGCATAATTAAAGTCGCCTTCGCTCACCAGTTCGTGTATCAGCGCAGCAAACACGGCAGTAGCAATCGGCGCCGTAACCAGGGGGAATTGCAACAACATCCAGGCCGTGTTGAGCAACACCAGTGAAGACAGGGCCTGCCACCACGTGCGCATGGTACGTGTCAGAACTTTCCATAAGGTCATATTGGCAAGATACCCCAAAGCCGGACAAGCGTCAAGAGCAATACAAAGTCATTCTTCCTTCCGGCTGCGTCCGCAACATTCGTTATTTCGCTCGACTTTCTCTCCCAGCGGCCTTTACACTGGGAAGGACGGTCTCATTTTCCAACATTCGTCCAGCAGGAGGTGCGGCATGAAGAAAAGATGGATAATGCTCATTGGAGTGCTCTTATTGTCTTTTGCGTTGGTAGGCGGTGTGCTGGCAGCATCGCGCACCAGTCTGCCAGAGACGAGGGAGACCATACCACAAACATTCACCCCGGCCCAGAAGGCTCCAGCGCCCTCTGCGGCCACGTCAACAATCTACTTTGAAGAGCATTTCGAGGCAGGCACATTTCCGCCTCCTGGTTGGACAATTAGCAATAACGGCGGAGATTGCCTGTGGAGCGACGAAAGCGGCGAAACATCCCCCGAAGGCAACCTGACGCCCGGATGGGATGGCTTCGCCGATGCCGATTCGGACGCCTGCGGGAGTGGAACCACCATGGATACATCCCTGGTCTCTCCCCCCATTGACCTGACTTCCGCACCGGACGGTACTTTCCTCGAGTTTGCTTCCGATTTCAAGAACCCTGGCATACAAACCGCTACCGTAGAAATCATCAACTCAGGGGTTGCTACCTGGACGCGCATCTTCACGCTTACAGGTGCCTCACAGAATACCTTTGCCCAGATAGACTTGACAAATTATCTGGGCTACCCCAATAC
>DRKV01000360.1 GCA_011051635.1 Chloroflexota bacterium
AACGCCACCGGGCGTCAGCTAGCCCGGGTCAGTGCGGTCAAATACCGGGAGACGGTCTGGTCGGATATCTTTCCGGGCAACCGGCATACGATGACCGTGGCGGGGCCGAAGTAGAGCAATTTCGCAACGACAAAGGCGGTTTGGGACTGGAAGCGCGTCGCAAACACCGCTTCCTGGGACAGAAGGGGTACATTTTGCTCACCGACCTGGCCCACAATCTACTGGCTGACTTCTACCACAAAGCCCTGCTTGATAGTCCCTTTGAACACTATGGCCCCAAACGCATCGTGCGCGACTTACTGGCAATGCCTGGACAACTTGCCTTCGAGCACTACAGTGGCAAACTCGTGCGGGTGGAGCTGCTAAGTCTAAAGCAATTTTCGGGCGACTTGGCTATTTGCTTGAAAAGGTACTGTTCCGGCCCCTGAGGCCGAATAGAAATGCCCTGTGTTTGCACTAACGAATAGAAATGCTCTGAATTTGCGCAAAATCAAGGTCCGAAGTCTTGGCTGCCAAAACGTCTCAAAACACAGACCTCCGAAGTCTTGAAGACTTCGGAGGTCTTGTGGGCACCGGGTAAGAATCCGGTCTACTTGGGGCGCACGAAATTGATGGGAATGCGCTTGTTGCGGTTCTGGAAGGCGGCAATGCTGGCCTGTGCGGCGGTCTGCTCGGCGATTTTGCGGATGGCCTCCGAGACGGGCGAATCGGGGTGGGCAACCACCACCGGTTCACCGGCATCCCCGCCCTGGCGCACCGCCGGGTCCATCGGGATGCCGCCCAGGAAGGGCACGCCGGCTTCCTGCGCCAGTTTCTCGCCCCCTCCGGAACCGAAGATGTCCATCCGGGTTCCGTCGGGCAGTTCCAGATAACTCATGTTCTCGACCACCCCAAAGACGGGCACCTGCAACTGGCGGAACATGTACAGGCCGCGGCGGGCGTCTTCCAAAGAGACATCCTGGGGGAGGGTGACGATGATACTGCCGCTCAACGAGAGGCTCTGCGCCAGACTGAGGGGCGCGTCGCCCGTGCCGGGAGGCAGGTCGATGATGAGATAGTCCAGGTCGCCCCACTCCACATCGGAGATGAACTGACGGATGGCGCTGTGCAGCATAGGGCCGCGCCAGATGAGGGGCTGGTCGGCCTTGACCAGAAAGCCGATGGACATCATCTTGACCCCATAAGCCTCGGCAGGCACGATTTTGTCGCTCTTGGGAGGCGGCAATTTGGTCACGCCCATCATGGTGGGGACGTTGGGGCCATAGATGTCAGCATCCAGCAGGCCGACTTTGGCGCCCATCTGCGCCAGGGCAATCGCCAGGTTGACCGCCACGGTGCTCTTGCCCACGCCGCCCTTGCCGGAGCCAACCGCAATGGCATTCCGCACGGGCATGTCCATCAGGCCCCGATTGCGGCCATCACCCACGACAGTGGCATCCATCTTGACCTCGACCTTCTCCACGCCGGGCAACGCCCGCACGACGCGTTCCGCATCGTTGCGCATTTTATCTTTCATGGGACAGGCCGGAGTAGTCAGGTTGATGGTGAAGCGCACCACCCCGTCTTCTATCTCCAAATCCTGAATCATGTTGAGGCTCACCAGGTCCTTGTGCAGGTCGGGGTCTTCCACCTGACGGAGAGCCTCCAGCACTTGCTCTTTAGATACCATTATTCAACTTCCTTTCTTGACAGAACCAGACCTCACAGGTCGCATAAACCTGTGAGGTCTCACAATGCTTACCGAGATGACTGCGCCGTGCTACTGCTTCTTCCGGCGGGCGCGAGCGGCAGCCTTGGCGGCTTTGGCCGCGGCAGCCTCGGCGCGGGCCTTTTCTTCCCGCTCGTAGTTGAGAGGCCGGATTTCAGCGTAGTACGAGGCCGGTTTCAGCAGTTTTTCCTTGTCGTAGATGTTATTGACGTGCCGGTCGTAGACCGCCAGTTCGTAATCGTGGTCCATCTTGATGGCGTCGAAGGGACAGTACTCGGCGCACAACCCGCAGTTCATGCAGATGTCCACGTCAATGTAGAAATTCTTGGGTTCCGGCACGGGACGCTTGGTCTTCGGGTCAGTGGTGCGCTCAATCCAGATGCACTGCGGAGGGCAGACTTTGGCGCAAATCCCGCAGGAGGTGCAGCGTACCGCCTGTTCTCCATCTTCCTTTTCGTCATACACCAGAAAGGGGATGAAGCGGAACTCCTCAGGGACGGCGAGTTTCTCTTCGGGATACTGCACCGTAAAAAGGCCGCGGGTCTCCGGGCTGCTCCGGTAAGCCACGCCTTCCTTCGTGTAGTAGCGCTTCTTCCCGTGTTTGATGTCGTCTGTGTAGGTCTCGAAGAAACGCTTGAGCGTCACCATGAGACCTTTGACAATTCCCTTTCCGTACATGGTTTTTTACTCCTGTCTCAACAGCGGGGATTACCGGTCGGTTTCGCCCAGCACGATATCAATCGAGCCAAGGATGATGACGGCATCGGCAATTTTATTGCCCTTGCACATTTCGGCCAGCGCGGTCAGGTTGATGAAGGATGGGGCGCGCACGTGATACCGCCACGGATTGGGCTTGCCGTTGGAGACGACATAGAAGCCCAGTTCGCCTTTGGGGCCTTCCACCCGTCCGTAGGCCTCGCCCGCCGGAACGCGTACCTGGTACTGCTGCTTGCCCGTCACGACCGGCCCCTCCGGGATTTGCTCCACCGCCTGCTGCAAAATGCGGATGCTCTGGCGGATTTCGTCCATGCGCACCAGGTAGCGGTCGTAAACATCCCCGTGGTAGCGGACGGCCACATCGAAATCGAAGCGGTCGTAGATGCTGTAGGGGTCGGCGCGGCGCAGGTCGTAGGGAACGCCCGAAGCGCGCAACACAGGGCCGCAGGTGGAGTAGGCAATCGCCTGTTCGGGGGTCAGCACGCCTACGCCTTCGCAGCGGGCGCGCACGATTTCGTTGTTCGTCAGGTAGGCGTCGAATTCATCCACCTTGGCCGGCAAACGGTTGAAGACCAGGTCGCGGATGCGCTCCAGTTGGCCGGGCGGGAAGTCGCGGGCCACCCCGCCGAAGCGCATGTAGTTGCACCTCATCCGCGAGCCGGTGACCGCCTCGAAGGTATCCAGGATGAGTTCGCGTTCCTCGATGGCGTACAGGGAGGGCGTGAAGAAGGCCCCCAGGTCGTTGAGGAACATGCCGATAGCGAAGAGGTGGTTCTGGATACGGGTCAGTTCCGCCATGATGACCCGGATGTACTCGGCGCGCTCCGGGGGCTTGATGCCCATCAGTTTTTCCACCGCCAGGACATAGCCAAAGTTGTTGCTCAGCGAGGAGAGGTAATCCAGGCGGTCGGTGAAGGGGATGTTCATCAGGTAGGTGTTGCGTTCCCCGATTTTCTCATGGTTGCGGTGCAGGTACCCCATCACGGGCTTGAGGTCCACAATCGTCTCCCCGTCCAGGGTGACGGCCATGCGGAAAACGCCGTGGGTGGAGGGGTGCTGCGGCCCCAGGTTGACGATGATTTGCTCGGTCGGCAGGTCTCCCTCGCTGGGGACGCGTTTCAAACTGGCATACAGGGCTTCCTCTTCGACCGGGGTCCACTTTTCGGGGTCGAAGCCATCGGGGTATTTGACGTTCTTGCCAAAGGGCAGGGTGTCTTCCACGCGGTGTATCTGCCCGGCAGGCCAGCGGCTCTTGAAGGGTTTGGTATCCGCCTCGTAGTAGGCTTCTTTCCAATCCTTGCGCAGGGGATGGCCTTCGAAGCCTTCCCACATCAGGATGCGGCGCAGGTCGGGGTGTCCCTCGAAGCGAATGCCCATCAGGTCCCACGCTTCGCGTTCCTGGAATTCCGCCCCAGGGTAGACGGGAACCAGGGAGGGGACGGTCACGGGGTCTTCGCGGGGAACCTGCACCTTGAAGACCAGGGGCGCGCCGCCGGTGCTCTGGCTGACGTGATAGACGACCTCCATTTTGCCTTCGGGGAGGTAATCCACCGCGGTCAGGGAGGCCAGGTAATCGTAGCCGAATTCGTCCCGCAGGGCGGTGGCGAAGTCGGTCAAGTGTTCGGGAGCGACCAGATAGCCCTCGTATCCCTTGCGGGTATCGGGCGTGACCCAATCGCCGAAGCGTTCTTCCAGATTCAAAGCGGGTGCAAGCGTTTGTTCGGTCATGGCACTCTCCCTCAGGCGCTCAGTTCCTCTTCCTGCACCGGGGCAACCGGCTGGAGAGTGAACTCTCGGATTTTGGCGTAGTCACGCGGGTCCATGATGTCCGGCCCCAAAACCGGCACAGGAATCGGCTCGCTGGGGGCCTTCTTGTACCAGGGGACTTCCTTGAGGGACTGCTTGTCTATCTTCTCCTGCAACTTGATGAGGCCGTGCAGCAGCGCCTGCGGGGTCGGCGGGCAGCCCGGCACATAGACATCCACGGGGATGTACTTGTCGATGCCGGAAACCACGTTGTAGCCCTCTTTGAAGGGGCCGCCGCCCGAAGCGCAAGCGCCCATCGCCAGGACGTAGCGCGGCTCGGCCATCTGGTTGTAGAGGCGCACAATTTGGGGCACCATCTTCTTGGTCACCGTGCCGGAGACAATCATCAAGTCGGTCTGGCGCGGGCTGGGGCGCATGACCTCCATCCCGAAGCGGGCCAGGTCGTAGCGGCTGGCGGCGGTACAAATCATCTCGATGGCGCAGCAGGCCAGGCCGAACATCATCGGCCAGATGGAGTTGCGCCGCCCCCAGTTGTAGATGCGGTCCAGCGTGGTGATAGCCACCGTCCCCTGAAGTTCATCGGGAATCTCGTATCCAGGGGAGTTCAACGATTCGCTCATACTGGATTTACCTCCTCGTACCATTCCTGGTAGATTGCAGCCAGGATTGCATCGTTGGCAAGTTCCGGTTCGTCATCGAAGTCCGGCAAGGCCAATGTCCAGGCATACACCATGTTCAACGAAACCTGCTCCAAATCCGCGTCGGGGTGACTTTCAATGAGACGCAAAGCGACGGCGTAGGGAGAATCCCAGGTCAGTTTCATGGCTTTGGGGATGATACCGCGAAAAAGCGACTACTTACGCAAATAATCCTTTGCATAAATGGGGTATAATGCTGCCATGCACCCCACCCGGCAGCAAATTTTGGAATACCTGGAGCGGCGGCAGCAGGCCACCTCCGTCGATTTGAGCCGCGCCTTGCGCGTCACCGCCGCCAATGTGCGCCACCACCTTGCCATTCTGGAAGAAGACGGCTGGATAGAAGTCGTCGGGAAGCGCGCCCCAAAAGGGAAAGGACGCCCCACCAAAGTGTACGCCCTGACCCCCAAAAGGCAGGCAGACAACCTTGCCGGGCTGGTCTGCGCTTTTTTGAGGGGGATGCCCCCCGAAGAGCGCCCCGCTATTTTCGATTCCCTGGCGGAAACCCTCACCGCCGGGACGCCTCCCCTCCCGCCGGAGCATCACCTCACCCACCACCTCATCCAGACGGTCAAGTGCCTGAACACGATGCACTACCGCGCCCGCTGGGAGGCCCACGCCGCCGCGCCGCGCATCCGCCTGAATCACTGCCCCTACGCC
>DRKV01000361.1 GCA_011051635.1 Chloroflexota bacterium
CCCGCCTACAACTTCAAGCCAATTGTCTTTCCTAACGAGTGGAGTAAATCCCGAAAAGAGAGCCGCAAGGAGAAACCATCCGCGAAGGGGGAAGCATATCGGTCGTATTTCCAATCTCTCCTTGATGAGTTAAGAACAAAACATTCCTTTACCAAAGCCAAAATCGCGCAGCCGCAAAATTGGTACAACTTCCCGACTGGCATCTCCGGAATATCGTATGGTACATCTTTTGCACAAGGTCGGCGAGTGCGGGCAGAATTGTATATTGACGTAGGTGTAGCCGACAAGAACAAGAAACTGTTCGACTGGCTCTTCGCTCAAAAGCAAGCCATTGAGAACGACTTCGGAGAACCTCTGGAGTGGGAGAGATTAGACAACCGCCGTGCTTCTCGCATCGCTATTTATCGGGAAGGGGCTATCAGTGATACCGAAAGACTGGCAGAAATTCAGGCGTGGGCAATTCAGGAATTGCTCAAGTTCAGAGAAACTTTTTCGCCTCGCCTGAAAACCTATAAGCAACAAGGGCGATTGTAAACAATGGCGGTAGCTGGCCTCGCCTTTCCCTTTCCGCGCGGGCGGGCCGCGTGAAATTTGCAAATTTGGGGCATTCCGATGCCAGACGCAATACGAGAAGGGCAAAACATCATGAAACGCAGCGAGTTCACGCAGAGTATCATGGAGACCATACCCGTAGGCAAGGTAATGAACAATCCCGGCGGAGGCACCTCAACTATCGTCGCTTACAGCCAAAACAATATCACGTATCTGCGCGGGCATTCCAAAATTGTTGTCTCGTTCGACGATTTGTACGACGCTTTCCAGGCCTTTTGCGGTGACGTTGTTGATTCCAGTATGCTGAAGCACTATAAACCGCGAGTCTTTGATTCCCGACGCGGTGGTCACTCGTGCAACAGCACGTTTTTCTTCATGGTATTGCAGGAATTGGGAATCATCAAAAGCATCAAGGGAAAAGGAAGAAGGGGAGATCCTTTTCGCATTTACATACCAAACCAATAGTGAAAGTATGCCCCATCTATGAACATCGGCAGCGTTCAACACGTAGATATTGACGAACAGATGCGCTCCGCGTATCTGGATTACGCCATGAGCGTCATCGTGGCGCGGGCCTTGCCCGACGCCCGCGACGGCCTCAAACCCGTCCATCGGCGCATTCTCTACGCCATGCACGACATGGGCATCCGCGCCAGCGGCCCGTACAAGAAATCGGCCCGCATCGTTGGGGAGGTGCTGGGCAAGTACCACCCCCACGGCGACGCCGCGGTGTACGACGCCATGGCCCGCATGGCCCAGGACTTCTCCCTGCGCTACCCCCTCGTGGACGGGCAGGGCAACTTCGGCTCCATAGACGGCGATTCCCCGGCTGCCATGCGCTACACGGAGGCCCGCCTGGGACGCATGGCCGAAGAAATGCTCACCGACATCCAGCAGAACACAGTGGATTTCACCGAGAACTTCGACGGCTCCCTGCAGGAACCCCTCGTCCTGCCCGCCCGTCTGCCCAACCTGCTGCTCAACGGCTCCTCCGGCATCGCGGTCGGGATGGCGACCAACATCCCGCCCCACAACCTGCCTGAGGTCGTGAACGCCCTGCTGTACGTGATAGACAATTACGACACGCAGGATGAAATTGTGGTGGAAAGTCTCATGCAGCACATCCCCGGCCCCGATTTCCCTACCGGGGGCGTCATCGTAGGCACGGAGGGCATCCGGCAGGCCTACGGCACGGGCAAGGGGCGCATCGTGCTGCGCGGCAAGGCGCACATCGAGGAAATGAAAGGGGGACGCCACCGCATCGTCATCACCGAGATTCCCTATCAGGTCAACAAGACCAGTTTGATTGAGACGATTGCCAACCTGGCCCGCAGCGGGCGCATAGATGCCATTTCCGCCCTACGCGACGAATCCGACCGCCGCGGGATGAGCATCATCATCGAACTGAAGCGCGGGGCTTACCCCCAAAAGGTGCTCAACCAACTTTACAAGTACACCGCCCTGCAATCCACCTTCGGGGTGCAGATGCTCGCCCTGGTGCGGGGAGAACCCCGTCTGCTCTCTCTCAAGCGCGCCTTGCTGATTTACATCCAGCACCGCATCGAAGTCATCACCCGCCGTACCCAATTCCAACTGGACAAGGCCCTGGCGCGGGCGCACATTCTGGAGGGGCTGCTGATTGCGCTGGCTAACCTGGACGCCGTGATTGCCACCATCCGGCAGTCGCCGGACGCTGATACGGCCAAGGAACGCCTGATGAGCCGCTTCCACTTGAGCGCAAAGCAGGCGCAGGCCATTCTCGACATGCAGTTGCGCCGTCTGGCCGCCCTGGAACGGCAGAAAATCGAGGACGAGCAGAAAGCGTTGATGGAGCGCATCGCTTACCTGCGCTCCCTGCTGGCCGACCCGCACAAGGTACTGGCCGTCATCCGCGAAGACCTGACCGAAATCGCCGAGAAGTACGGCGACGAGCGCCGCACGCTGATTGCCCCCGACATGAGCGAGGACTTCCGCGAAGAAGACCTCGTCCCCAACGAACCCGTCCTCATCAGCATCACGCAGCGGGGCTACATCAAGCGGCAGCCTACCAAGACCTTCCGCACCCAGGGGCGCGGCGGGCGCGGCATCCAGGGGCACGCCACCAAAGGCCAGGATGAGGTCGTCATGCTGATGGCCGCCCACACCCACGATACCATCCTGTTCTTCACCAACAAAGGGAAAGTCTACTCCGAAAAAGCCTATCAGATTCCCGACGCCGGGCGCACGGCCCGCGGCATCGCCGTCATCAACATCCTCAACATGGCCCCCAACGAGACCGTCACCGCCGCCATCGCCGTGCCCGATTTCAAGGCCGCCGAGTATTGCACTCTGGCAACCCGCAAAGGGAAAATCAAACGCGTTGCCCTCTCGGAATTCGCCGCCGTGCGCCCTTCCGGCTTGATTGCCATGGGCCTGCGAAACGACGACGAACTGGGCTGGGCGCGCCTGACCAGCGGCGACGACGACATCCTGCTCATCACCGAACAAGGTCGCGCTCTCCGCTTCCACGAGTCGGCAGTCCGGCCTATGGGACGCCCCGCCAGCGGCGTGACCGGCATCCGCCTGCGCTCCGGGGACCGGGTTGCCAGCATGGAAATCGTCGAGCCGGGCGGCGACCTGCTCATCGTGACCCTGAACGGCTTCGGCAAGCGCACCGCATTGGAGGATTACCCCCGCAAGGGACGCGCTACCCAGGGCGTCCTGACCATAGACCACCGCGCCATCCCCGAAGTGGGGCACATCGTCGGAGCGCGGGTCGTCCAGCCCGAAGACGACCTGACCATCATCTCGACCAACGGCGTGGTGCTGCGTACCCGCGTCCGCCAGATTCGGCGCTACGGGCGCGTTACCCGCGGCGTCATCCTGATGAATGTCCAAAAGGGCGGCGACACCGTAGCCTCCGTCGCCCGCCTGCCCGCATTGAACGAAATACGGACCAGAGCGGGCAAATAATCCGGTCTATCGGCTGCGCGTCTTCTTCAGGCAGCCATTCAGCCTTGCGCCCCGACTACGTCTCTCGTTGCCGCCCACGGCTCCGCTCAGCACGAGCATCGCCGTGAGCGGAGGCCAACCGCCGGGAGACTGTAGCCGGGGCGCTTGTGTTGAGCGCTGTGCTGCAGCCCTCGGATAAGATGGCCGAACAGGTGCAGGAGAAAAGGCTCTATGAGAAACATCATCCATCACATATTCGCGCTCATCATTTTCACGGTCGTATTGCTATTGGGCGGATGTCACAATGTTGCCTCGTTTGCAACCGCCGCCGTCCAACCCGCTGCGACGCCCATCATCGCGTCCGCGCCGACTACCCGCGCCGACGGCACCGTTCTTCTTGCTATCCCTGCCTCCGGCAGTCTGCAAAACCCCGCATGGTCGCCCGATAGCGGCAAACTGCTTTTCACGCGCTTCGTCAACGGCTACAACACCGAACCCGCCGACCTGCTCACCTTCGACCTGACAACCAAACTCACCCGCACACTGGTTTTCGATGGCAGCGGTAACGTCAATCTGCCCGGCTCCGCCTGGAATCGGGTGACGGGTTACATCGCCTTTTCATCCTCGCGCGACCCTCACGACGAAATTTAC
>DRKV01000362.1 GCA_011051635.1 Chloroflexota bacterium
GACTTCTCCCCGCGAAAGGCGCATCTCGAAGGGCCAGGGGATGTGCGCCACTACCGGCGTGACGATGTAGTTGCTGATGGTGCGGAAGCGCGGCAGGCAGCCCAGGACGTCTGTGCGGTAGATGGGCAGGCCGATTTCTTCGTTGGCCTCCCGTAAGGCGGTCTGGCGCGGGCTGCTGTCCGCGGGGTCGCTGCTCCCGCCGGGAAAGGCTACCTGTCCGCTGTGTACGTCGCGCTCCACACGCGTGCGGCGGATGTAGAGCAAGTGCCAGCCATCCGGCTTCTGCAGGATGGGAACCAGCACAGCGGCGGGGCGCGGTGAGGCGCTCAAGATGCTGGCGGGAAAGGGATTGATTTCTCCGGGTTGGGGGGCCTGTGCCAGTTTCGCACGGATGTTGTCAGGGGTAAAGGCGAAGGGTTGAGCAATTCTCATGGCGGGGGTGAGGGGGTGATGAAATGACGGGATGATGAGGCGGGGAGATGATGAGGTGATGAGATGATGGGAGGGTGCGCTACGGTCTATCGTCCGTCGTCCGCGGTCTACCGTCCGCCGTCCGCGGTCTGTCATCCGTCGTCCGTGGTCTGCCGTCCACCGTCCACGGTCTCCTCCACCATCGGGCGGGCGAAGACGAGGTAGCCGGTGTGGGCGACCATGCGGTCTTGCGGGCGCAGGCGGTCGGGGACGGGTTTGTAGTAGCGCAGCAGGATTTCGCACACGGTCACGAAGGCGAAGTTGTGTTCCGTCAGGGCGCGCAGCAGGGCGCTGACCTGGTTGGCGGTCGGGATGAGACTGCCGAAGAAGCCGCCCGGCTTGAGGGCCTGCCGCACCTGCGGGATGTAGGCTTCCGGGGTGCGCACGTCCAGGAAGAGCGCGTCCGCGTTGCGCTCCTCGAAGCCTTCGGCGATGTCGCCTAGTTTGAAGGTGACTCGCGTCTCCAGCCCCAGGCGCGTCAGATTCTTGCGTGCCAGGTCTTGCATGGATTGCCGCGCTTCGTAAGTGGTGACGCGTCCCTGCGGGCCGACAGCCCACGCCAGGGCGGTGGTCAGCGCCCCGGAGCCGGTGCCGGCCTCCAAAACGTGCTGCCCGGCGCCGATGTTCATGTTCAATAGCAAAAACCCGATGTCCTTCGGGTACATGATGGTCGTGTTGCGCCGCGTCTTGAGCAGGATGTCGTGCAGGCTGGGCTGCACCATCAGAAAGGTGTCGCCTGTGTGAGTCTGGACACGGCTGCCGAAGGGCTTGTCGAGCAGGTCGTCGTGCCGAATGACGCCGCGATGGGTGTGCAGCGCGCCGCCCGCTTGCAGACGGAAGATGAAATCTTTGCCGCGGGGGTCAATCAGTTGGACGAGGTCGTTGAGGTTGGGCATGGGGGTGAGAGGTGGGGAGATGATGGGATGATGATGTGGGGGGACGCTGTACGCTGTACCCTGTACCCTGTACGCTGTACCCTATGCCTGCACACTTTCCTTGCTCAGCCAGTGACCGAGGGCCAGGAAGACGAAACTGAGCAGGGTCGCCGTCCCCAGGTTGACCGGGCCGACGCGCCAGAAAGTCCAGTTCAGGTACGCGCCTGCCATGTGTCCCACCCAGAAACCGCTCCAGGAAAGCAGGGTGTAGAGCAGCAGGCGTCCCGCTCCGCCGCCGCGCCACAGGTGGAAGAGCGTGCCGTACAGCAGGCCGAGGAGGGAGAAGTAGAGAAAGGCGGGAAGGGTCATGAAGGCAGAATGATGAAGACAGAATGACGAATGCAGAATGGGGGATGCTACTCGCTTTTCGTGATGATACCGCCGCCCAGACAGATTTCGCCATCGTAAAAGACGGCGGCCTGGCCGGGGGTGATGTCCCGCAGGGGGGCGTCGAAACGCACGTGGACGCGGCCATCGGGCAGGGGGGTGACCGTCCCCCAGGCGTCGCGCGCTGTGGAGCGGATTTTCACCTGGGCGCGGAAGGGACCTTCGGGGGGCGCACCAATCCAGTTGACGGAAGCCGCCCAAAGGTCGCGCGCTCCCAGTTCCCGGCGGGTTCCCACAATCAGAGTGTTGTGCTCCGGGTCTTTGTCCAGCACGTAGAGCGGTTCGCTCCAGGCAATCCCCAGCCCCTTGCGCTGCCCGATGGTGTAATCCACCAGTCCGGTATGGGTTCCCAGACGTTCGCCGCGGCGGTCGAGAATGGGGCCGGGCGCGCCCAGGCGGGGGGCGTTGCGGCGCAGGAAGTCGCGGTAATCGCCGCCGGAGAGAAAACACAAATCCTGGCTGTCGGGACGGTCGGCGACGGGCAGGTTGAAGCGCCGCGCCAGGGTGCGCACTTCGCTTTTGGGGTATTCCCCGATGGGAAAGAGCGTGTGCCGCAGTTGTTCCTGGGTGAGAACATGGAGCACGTAGGACTGGTCTTTGCCGGAGTCCACCCCCCGCAGCAACTGGATGCTGCCATCGGGGGCGCGGCGCAGGCGCACGTAATGGCCGCTGGCGAGGTAATCCGCTCCCAGAGCGCGCGCTTTTTGCAGGAGCAGCCCAAAGCGGATATGCCGGTTACAGGCCAGGCAGGGATTGGGGGTCATCCCTTGCGCATAGCCGTTGATGAAGGTCTCTTGCACGACGCGGGCGTAAAAGGCATCTCCCGCATCCAGGGTGTGAAAGGGGATGCCCAGGCGGTCGGCGACGAAGCGCGCCAGGTTCATGGCATCCAGCGTGCAGCAGGCGTTTTCGCTTTCCTTGCCCGGCTCGCTCCACAGACGCAGCATCATCCCGACCACGTTGTACCCTTGCTCTTTGAGCAGGGCCGCGGCGACGGAACTATCTACACCGCCGGACATGGCGATGACTACGGTGGGGGAAGAGGACATGGCAGGGAAAGGTCAGGGGACTTCGGATGCGGATGAAACACCCATTGTACCGCGTATGGCGGCACTGTGTACCGCGTGTGGCGGCGCGGGTGCAAGCAAATGTTGTAGAAGACGGCAGTTGAAACTGCACCAACGTCTGCGAAGCCGCCCTTCGGCGGCTGGAATCCAACCTGCGTAGGCAGGTTTCGCAACTGTTGCCGCGACTTCCAGTCGCCGGAGCCGAAACGCATCTACAGGATTTGCTTGCAC
>DRKV01000363.1 GCA_011051635.1 Chloroflexota bacterium
GCAGGGAGCGCATTAGCGCCGTTCCGTCGCGCCATATCTGCCGCTGGATGGGGACGGTGTAGACCGCCTTGCAAACACGGCGCAGGGCATCGGCTTCGGCGCTCTGGTCGCCCCGCACGAAGGAGACCAAAGTCACCTCGTGGCGTTGGCTCAGGTACTTGATGAGATTCCAGGTTTTTATTTTCGGGCCGCTATCCGGCGGATAGGGCAAGACTTGGGTGAGCAGGAGAATGTGCATGGAACGTAGAAAGAGTGAGGTAATTTCAGGCGCGGGAGAGATACCGGATGAGACGCAGGGGAGAGATGACCGGTCGTCCCCGCCGGCCTCCGGTGAGCAGCCGCAGCATCCCGTGGACGCCCCACTTGACGAGGGTGATGAGATAAATCTGCGCTTTGAGGACTTCGGCTTGCCAATGGCCGTAGTTCTTGCGGAAGAAACGGACGCGGCTTTGATACAGGTCTCCCTCGCGGGAGGTGCGGCGGTTGCGGCTGCTCCCGCCCCCGTGATGCAGGACGCGTGCCGCGGGTTGGTACCATACCTCCCAGCCGTGCCGCTGGAGGGTGTAGCACAAATCTACTTCCTCGGCGTACATGAAATAACCCTCGTCCAGCCCACCGACTTGGCGGTAGGCTTCGGCGCGCAGGAGCATGCAGGCGCCCTCAACGTAATCCACTTTTTGCGGGCCGAGCGTTTCTTCCGGGCCGCGGCTGGGGTACTGAGACCCGTAGATGGCGCGTCCCAGCCCGCTGAGAATGAGAAATTCCTGCCGCAAATTGGGGAAGGGCGTGTGCGAGGCTTGGAAACTGCCGTCCGTATTGCGCAGGTGTGCCCCGACCAATCCGGCTTTGGGGTGTGCCTTCATCACATCCAGCAGGGCTTGGAGCGTCCCGCGGTACAAGGCGGCGTCGCTGTTCAGCAATAACAGATATTCCCCGTGTGCCTGCGATGCTCCCTGGTTGTTGGCGCGGGCAAACCCTACGTTTTCGGTGTTTTGTATCAGGCGGGCTAACGGATAACGGGTGCGCAGCATGGCCTGACTGCCGTCGGTGGAGCCGTTGTCAACCACGATGATTTCAATCGCCAGTTTCCCGGCGGTGTCTATCACAGACTGGATAGCCGCGGCCAGCAAATCTTTGGTGTTCCAATTGACGATGATGACGGAGACGGCAGGACGGGTCATGGGGGGAGGGTGATTGGGAGATTGGTAGGTTGGTCAATTGGGGCGCAAAGGCGCAAAGACTGAGGTGACGAATAAGACTTCACGTGGCACTTGACACGTGACACGTGATACTTGATACATCTACGGATACAACCTGTCCAGCACCATGATAGTGCCCATGAAAATCCAGTTGTAAGCCGCGTAATCGTATCCCATGATGGATTGCGTATAGGCGAAGGGGAACAGCCAGTCTCCGAAGCCCATAATCAGCATACAGGCCAGCGTCCCCGCCGTGGCTGCCCGCGCCAGGGCTTCGGAGAAATCCCCTCTCCCTTTCAGACGATTTTGCAGGCGGAACCCTGTTTTGAGCACCGTCCCGAAAATCCACAAGATGATGCCCATGCCCACGATGCCCAATTGGGAGATGATGTCAATGTAGTTGCTGTGGGTCGCCATCCCCCGGGTGGGGTAGTACGACATGTAGTAGGCCGCGTACCCTGCCGGACCGGTTCCGAATAGCCAATGTTCCTTTGTGACCAGCCAGTTGACCTTCCAGGCTGCCAGTCGAGTTTCTCCGCTTTCGGTGGTTTCCGATTGGATGGCGCGGGAAATGTAGTTGAAGTTGAGAACCACGAAAATGATGGCTACGATGCCCAGCGCGAGCGCAATCTTCCTGGAATACTGGAAAATCAGGATGCCGACCGCAAAATATACCGGCAGCCATCCTGCCAGCCAACTGATGTGCAGGAAGAATCCCCAATACATCCAGGCTGCAGAGAGCGCCAACAACGCCCCGCGCAAAGTACGGGACAAATTGCGGTTGAACAGGGCCTGGGAGAAAGCCAAAGATACAACCCATAGGTTGAACATTCCCCCGGTGTTGACCGGGAAATGCCGGACGATGCCGTATTGCCGAATCAACCCCAGCACACCACCTACCAGCATGATGCCGACCAGGTATTGCAGGCCGCGTTCCGTATGGATATCGCGAGTCACCAACAGCATCAGGGCGGGAAGCATTATCATCACGATAGCAGAGCCTGCCTGGACGAAGGGGAAGGAAGGCCACACAGTTACCAACGGGTCGCGAAACACGATGCTCCATCCCCACGAAAGCAGCACTGCCCCCATGAAAGCCAGCAAGGGTTTGGTGATAGGAGTTTGCGGCAGAGTGAAACGTTTCTCCAACACCATTTCCAGTATCCACAAACCCACAAACAGCAGGGTGAACACCAGACTGAAGACCAGCCGGCTGGCGGTTCCCGTAGGCAGGCTGAGGGGGATGAACAGGCCGGTCGCCAGGATGATGTACGGAGCCAGCCGCTGCTCGCGGGTTACGCCCTCGACCAAAAACGCCACTGCCGGCAGGAAGGCCAGCACCAGAGCGTATTTGACGTCTTTCTTGCCGGCTACAATCCCGATGAGAGCGGCGCCAAAGAGCATCGCAAACACGAAAGTGGTTTGCAACAACTGGTTGCGGTATTTCTCGCACCACACCTCCAGCGATTGACGCGCCAGGAAGTAGCGGTTGTGCAGAGAGCGGAAGGAATCAGACGGAAACAAGCGCATGGTTTTCCCGAATGTGACGCAGATAAGCCCGTAACACCTCGCCTATCTGCTTCCAATCGTACAGTTGGCGCACCCGTTCCCTGCCCGCCTCCCCCAACCTGGCGCGCAGGTGCGGGTCTTCCAAAAGGCGCACTACCGCCTGGGAGAATGCTTGCGGGGTATCGGCAATCAGCAGGTGTTTGCCGTCTTCCAGGGCCAGTCCCTCCGCTCCTTTGGATGTACTGACCACCGGCGTGCCCAGCGCCAGGGATTCCAGAATTTTCAGGCGGGTTCCGCCTCCCACCCGCAAGGGGACGACGGTAATCCAGGAGCGGGCTACGACGGGGCGGATGTCGTCCACGTAGCCGGTCAGGGTGACGTCCTCATCCAGGGGGAGCCGCTCCACCGGAACGCCGTCCGTTTTGCCCGTGATACGCAGGCGAACCTGCGGGCGGAGGGCGCGCACGAGAGGGTAGATGTCCCTGAGGAAGTAGGCCATCGCA
>DRKV01000364.1 GCA_011051635.1 Chloroflexota bacterium
TGCCCAGGACCGCATCATCGGCTACCTGGCCATTGACAGCCTGACTCCCTACGCGTATGGGCCAGAGCAAGCGCATCTGGCGCAGGCCTTCGCCAATCAGGCCGCCACAGCCATTGAGAACGCCCGCCTGTACACCCAGGAACAGCGTGCCTTGCAACGGTCAAAATTTCTGTACGACATTGCCCGCCGCCTCATCAGTGCTACCAACATTCCCGACCTGCTGCAGGCCGTTGCTACGGAATTGCAGAAAGCCCTTTCCGCGCAGGCATGTTCGCTGCTCCTGTTCGATATCCGCACCATGCACATCGAAATCAGCGCCCACAGCAGCACGAACCATCGCGTCCATACCCCGCGCCCCTCATTGCTGCGCGCGGGACTACACGGCAACATTCTGGCAGAAAACAAAGCCAGGATGGGCGTGATTGAAAACCCGCGCCAAGAAACCCCGCTTCTCCATCACATGTACGGCATCGAGACCAAACACGCCGTCATGATTGCCCCTTTGAACGTCGTCCATAACATCATCGGCAGCATCATTGTCGTCAATGCCCCCAACACTCCACCCTACACCACCGCAGAACTGGATTTGCTGACCACAATTGCCAATCAGACCGCGATTGCCATCCAGAACTTGCGGCTCGTGGATGACTTGCAAAAGTCCAACCGCGACCTGACCCTGGCATACGATGCCACGATTGAGGGCTGGTCAAAAGCCCTGGAATTGCGCGACAAGGAAACCCAGGGGCATACCTTGCGCGTCACGGCATTGACTCTGGCGCTGGCAGAAATCATGGGGGTGGACAAAGAGGCGCTGGTCCACATTCGCCGCGGTGCACTCTTGCACGACATCGGGAAGATGGGTATTCCCGACGCTATTTTGCTCAAAGAGGGAGGGCTGACCGCAGAGGAGTGGGAAATTATGCGGCAGCACCCCGTCTATGCGCGCGATATGCTTGCCAACATCTCTTATTTACGCCCGGCAATGACCATTCCCTACTATCACCACGAGCGCTGGGACGGCAGCGGTTATCCCAACGGCCTGAGAGGCCAGGAAATCCCCCTTGAAGCCCGCATCTTCGCTGTTGTAGACGTGTGGGACGCCCTTACCAGTGACCGTCCCTATCGCGAAAGCGCCTGGGATACAGCAAAGACGCTGCGCTATCTGCAATCCGAAGCGGGCACACTTTTCGACCCTGAAGTGGTAGACGCCTTTGTCCGACTAATTCACACCCGAGGTATACCACAGGCCGGGACATCCTGAGCGAGGGGGGAAAAAACCGCCGCTGAAAAGCCAACCCTCCATATCACCCCGACTTCGGGGCGCGCATCCCTTGCGGCCAGGGCTGTGGACCTCCAGCCCTGATGCTCTCAATGCCTGCCAGCGGAGCTTCCAGACTTCCGAAGTCTTGGCGACTTCGGAAGTCTGGAGCATGGAAAGCCCCAGCGGACATCAGCGTAATCTGCGTTCTTCAAGCGATTTTTCCACACTTCTTGAGTGCTCCCCGGTCAACGGGTATACCAAGAAAGTGTAGGCGGTCTCCTCCAGCCCTCACCCCGTCCTCCCTGCGGTCGGACACCCCTCTCCCAGAAATGGGAGAGGGGCCGGGGGTGAGGGTACCCAGTGGGGAAGGTGGCTGCAAACCTGCCTCTCACTACCTCCCCAACAGGGTCAGCGCCATGCCTTCGCCGCGGAAGAAAATTCCGATAACGGTCAGAGTCACGAAGGCGGCCAGGAGGAAGGTAAAGAGCGCCTGCCGCGCCTCGCAATCCGTGTGGCCCAATTTTTTGGCGAGTTCGTAGTAACCCATCAACACCAGCAGGAGCAAGGCGAAGGGAATCCATCCATTGCTGACAAACGAGGGCAGGAAGGGCAGCCAGCCCGGCCAGTCCAGCCAGTATTCATCGGCCAGCACCCAGCCAAAGGTCGCCGCGACCCCCAGAAGGAAACTCGCTCCGGCCATCCAGCGCCCGCGCCGCGAGCGGAACCAGACGCCTGCGCTTTCCATATCCTGTTGCAAATAGGGGATGGAGAGAAGCCCCAGCAAACCCAATCCGGGGATGATGATAGCCCCGAAGAGGGGGTGGAAGTGCATCAACAACTCCTGCAGGCCCATGAAGTACCAGGCGGCCTTGGCCGGATTGGGGCTGTGGGCCGGGTTGGCGGCTTCTTCCAGCGGGGCGTTGACGAAGGACGCCCACCCCACCAGGAGGGCCAGCCACACCAGGGCGTAGACCAGTTCAATGCTCACCAGATGGGGGATGGTGGTGACGCGGGTTTTATCGGGAGGACGGTCCACCTCGCGGGGGAGCGTGATTCTGTCCTTGCGTACCCGCCAGATGTGGAACGAGACGAGCGCCGCAATCGCCAGGGGGATGATGGCGATGTGCAGGGCGTAGAAATTCGTCAGGGTCGCGGCACCCACTTCGGGGCCGCCCAGCAACAGGCGGGTAAGCGTATCTCCCACCACGGGGACGTATCCCAGAAGACTGGTTCCCACCGTGATGGCCCAGTAGGCCAGTTGGTCCCACGGGAGCAGGTAGCCCGTGAAATTGGCAGCCACCACCAGGAGGAGAAGGCTCACACCTATCACCCAGTTGAACTCCCGCGGCGGGGCGAAACCCGAGGTGTAGAAGACCCGCAGCAGGTGGAGGAGAGCGACGACGACCATCAGATTGGCCGACCAGTGGTGCAGATTGCGAATCAGGTTGCCAAAATTGACCTGGGTCTGCAAGGCAATCATGCTCTGATAGGCGGCATCGGGCGAGGGGGTGTAGGCAAAAAGAAGCAGGACGCCGGTGCTCACCAGGGTGAGAAAGAGCAGGATGAGCAGCCCGCCCAGTCCGAAGGTGTAGGTCAGTTTCAGCGCCGGGCGGGCAACTTTGGCGGGGTGCAGGTGCAGCACGAGGCTGTCCATGACCAGTTTCATGCGCCCGCGGTCGTCCGGGGGAGGCAGGGGCGTGCGCACCACAGAGCGGCGGAGACGTTCTGCGACGGGCGGGGAAGCGGTGGAGGGAGTGGGGTTTGCCATAAGGGAGGTCTCACAGGGTAAATGACTTGCCTACGGCTGCTGCGTACCGGCGCCGTGCGCTCCGTTGCCGTTGCCGCCGTTACCGTTGCCGGGGCCGGCCCACAGGGGACGTCCGTTGGGGTCGCGCAGCATGACGCGCTCGCCGGTCGCGATTTTGACTACCTCGCCGGCCATAAACTGGTCGTTCTGATAGAAGCCGGTGACGCTGATTTCGTCACCCACCTGGAAGGTAACGTCCTGACTGGCGAAGAAACCGGGGCGCCCGGTCTGGAAGGCAATCAGTTGCCCGTCATCCGTCCCCAGGGTCATCATGCCGCCCTGGTAGGACATAAGCGTGCCCTGGTAAGTGAGCCATTCGTCCACCTGAACCTGCGGTTCGGGCTGCTGTGTGCCGTCGCCCGTACCGGCGTACTCGCCGGAGGCCCCTCCGCTCCACATCGGCTGGCCGCTCTCGTTCCGCAGCCGCAGGGTCTCGCCACTTTCCAGTTGCACCTGAGCGGCGTGAATCATCCCTTCGTTGATGCTGCCAACCACCGTGACCGCCTGCCCGACCTGCAAGGTGACGTCCTGCTCCTGCCAGTAGGTCGGCGGCCCCAGTTCCACGTAAACCCTCTCACCGGAGGCCGTGCTGAGTTCCATACCGAAATCGTCCAGGGCGACAATCTCGCCGGTGGCCTCCCACGGGTCGCCCTCCATCCCCTCCGCGGCAGGGAGGTCCGTCTGCTGCGCGGTGTCCGGGGCCTGCGCGGAAGAGGAACCCTTCCCCTGTCCGGCGTTGGCGTTGACCGCTATCGGCGCGGGCGAGGCCGCGGCGTTCTCCGAAGTGCTGTTGTAGGCGATGGCCGCTCCCGCGGCCCCGATGACCGTCAAGGCCAAAATTGCGATGATGATTTTCTTGAACATGCTATGCTCCTTGGGGTAACAGTTATTCCAAACTGCGGTTGTGCAGAGTTGTACCGTGCCCCCGATGATAGGAGAGAGATGTGAAGAAGCGATGAAGAAGGCGTGAAATTGTTGTGTATCCCCCTGTTGACGGCAGAATCGCGTCAGGCCAAAGCCGCGTGGCGGTGCTGCAAGCCCCACAGCGCGGCGTAGAGACCGCCGCGGGCCAGCAGGTCGGCGTGGAGGCCGCGCTCGGCCACCTGCCCCTCGTCCAGGACGATGATTTCGTCCATGCGCTCCATCTCCACCAGGCGGTGGGTAATCCACAGGGTAGTGCGCCGCCCGCTGAGAGCGAAGAGGGTCTCCAAAAGGGCCTTTTCCGTGAGAGGGTCGAGATTGGCGGTGGGTTCGTCCAGCAGCAGGATGGGCGCGTTCTTCAGCAGGGCGCGCGCCACCGCCAGCCGTTGACGTTGACCGCCGGAAAAACGCGCCCCGCCCTCCCCGACGTAAGTCTCCAGCCCGCGCGGCAGGGAGCGGATGAAGTCTTCCAGTTGGGCCTGCTCCAGGGCGTGCGCCAGGGCGGCATCATCCGCCTGGGGATTCGCCAGCAGCAGGTTGGCGCGCACCGTATCGTTGAACAGGTAGGCGTTCTGCGGCACGACCGCAAAGCAGCCCCGCGCCGCTTCCTGGGCGTATGCCCGCAAGGGACGCCCGTCCAGGGTGATTTCGCCCTCGTACTCCCAGAAGCGCAGCAGGAGACTCGCCAGGGTGGATTTGCCCGCTCCGCTGGGGCCGACCACCGCGACGCGTTTGCCCGCCTCCAATGCGAGATTGACCCCCTTCAGGGCGGGACGCGCTTCCCCCGGATAGCGGAAGCGCACACCCCGCAGAGTCAGCCGTTCCCCGCGGGGAGCGGGCGCGGCTTTGGGCGGGTCGCTGACCATTGGGGGGACATCCACCACCTCAAAGAGCCGCCGCGCGGCCTCCAGGCTGCTGCTCAACATCTGGGCGGCCTGCGGCAGGGGGGTGACGGCCTCGAAAGCGGAGAGAGCAATCAGGGCGACGGCGGCCAGCAGCCGCCCGTCCAGCGCGCCGCGCTCCACCAGGGGGATGGCCGCCACCAGCAGGCTCCACATCCCCAGGTTGCTCAAAAGGACATTGAGCGCCACCTGCAAACCGTTCTGGTGCGCCATGCGGGTTTGCAGGGCTTCGTAACGGGTACTGCGCGCCAGCGTTTCGGCGCGGTGGGCGGCAGCCCGATTGAAGGCCAGCAGGTCGCCGAGGCCCTGAATGTGGTCAATCAGGGCGACGCTCAGGGCAGCGCGCTCCCGCACCAGCGCCGGGCCGGTTCCGCGAGAGAGGTAGCGGCTGAGCAGCGGCACGCAGCCCCCCACCAGAAGGAGAAAGACGGGCAGGATGAGGCCCAGGCGGGGTGCGAGGGTAAAGAGATACCCCGCCGTCCCCAGGGTAATCACCGCGGCCACCAGCGGCGGCGAGACCACCCGCACGTAGAAGTTTTGCAGGGTTTCCACGTCGCCCATGATGCGGTTGAGCAGGTCGCCGCTGTGGAAGGTTTGCAAGCGGGCCGGGGCGAGCGGCTCCAGAGCGCGGTAGAACCAGGCGCGCAGGCGCGCCAGCAGGCGGAAGGTGACGCCGTGGGAGGTCAGGCGCTCCAGGTAGCGGGCCACGCCGCGGGTGATGCCGAAGAAGCGCACCCCGACGATGGCGACCTCCAGGCGGGCAATGGAGGGATGCAGGGCGGCGGCGGAAATCAGCCAGGCGGAAGTGCCCATCAGGGCGATGCTGCTCCCGATGGTCGCCGTCCCCAGCAAGACGGAAAGCGCCACTTCGCCCCACGCTCCCCGCAAGAAACCCAGCAAACGCCTCAGCAGAGAGAGCGCGGAAACAGGGGGCGGGGCGTTTTCATCCACGGGATGGGAAGCAACGGGGGAGGCCGGACGCGCCGCGGGGCGCAGATGCGGCAGAGAAACGGCGGGCGCGACGGCTTCCCCTTCCCCCAGCATGGAAGCGTAGAGGCCGCCGCGGGCGAGCAGTTCGGCGTGCGTGCCGCGCTCCGCCAGGCGGCCATCCTCCAGCACGAGGATGAGGTCCGCCTGCCTAACGGTTTCCAGACGGTGGGCAATCGTGATGACGGTGCGCTCCCCGCTTGCCAGCAGGCGGCGGGTGGCCTCGTAGAGCAGGGCTTCGTTGACCGGGTCGAGGTTGGCGGTCGGTTCGTCCAGGAGGAGCAAGTCGGCATCCTTGAGGAAAGCCCGCGCCAGCGCCAGCCGTTGGCGCTCTCCCCCGCTAA
>DRKV01000365.1 GCA_011051635.1 Chloroflexota bacterium
GAGCGCGGCCCCCGCGACCCGCTGGTGATTGCCGGGGGACACGCGGTTTACAACCCCGAACCTATCCACGCCTTCTTCGATGCCTTCGTGCTGGGCGAGGGGGAGGAGGTCATCCACGAGATTGTGGAGACCTGGCAGGATTGGCAGCAAAGCGGCGCCTCCCGCCGCGCTCTGCTGGAAGCCCTGGCCGGCATCTGGGGGGTATACGTACCTTCTTTCTACGAACCGCACTATCACGAGGACGGCACCATCGCGGGCATCGAGCGCACCTGGGAGGGCGCGCCCGCCGAGGTGCGGAAGCGCATCGTCGCCAAACTGCCCCCGCCGCCCGCCCGCCCGATTGTCCCCTACGTGGACATCACCCACAACCGCGTCCCCATCGAGATTATGCGCGGCTGCACCCGCGGCTGCCGTTTCTGTCACGCGGGGATGGTCAACCGTCCGGTGCGCGAACGCCCGGTGGATGAAATCCTGGAGGCCATCGAGGCCGCCATCCGCAACACGGGCATCGAAGAAATCGGGCTGCTTTCCCTCTCCTCCTCCGACTACACCCACGTTCTGGAACTGGTCACCCGCGCCGCCGAGCGCTTCGCCGACCAGCACATCAACATCTCTCTGCCCTCCATGCGCATCGAGAGTTTCTCGGTGGATTTGATGGACGCCCTGAAGACCTCCCGACGGAGCGGCTTCACCCTCGCCCCGGAGGCCGCCACCGAGCGGATGCGGAACATCATCAACAAGCCGGTCAGCACGGAGCAGTTGCTCGAGACGGCCCGCGCCATCTACAGCCGGGGGTGGCACACCATCAAACTGTACTTCATGATTGGGCATCCCTCCGAGACGCTGGAGGACGTGCAGGCCATTGCCGACCTGGTGAAGATGGTGCGGGAGGAGGGGCGCAAAATCATCGGCGGACGCGCCAAAGTCCACGCCGGGGTGAGCACCTTCGTCCCCAAGCCGCACACCCCCTTCCAGTGGGTTCCCTGCGACACGATGGAGCAAATCCGCGCCAAGCAAGACCTCCTGCGCCGTCAGGCCCGCGGCAAGGGCGTGAAACTCAACTGGAACAACCCCCGCGAGACGATGCTGGAAGCCTGGCTTTCCCGCGGGGACCGGCGCATGGCGGCGGTGGTGTACGGCGCATGGCGGCGGGGTGCCAAGTTCGACGCCTGGCACGAACACCTCCGCTACGACGCCTGGCTGGAGGCCTTCGCCGAGGCCGGCCTGGACCCGGCCTTCTACACCCATCGCCGGCGGGAGATAGACGAGATTTTCCCCTGGGAACACCTGAGCATCGCGGTGCGCAAACGCTTCCTGGCGCAAGATTACCTGTGGAGCCGGGAGCAGAAAACGCGCATAGACTGCCGTCATCAGTGCTTCGCCTGCGGCATCCTGCCCACCTTCAACGACCTGCGGATGGCGAATCCCGGCGAGGGATGGGGATGCCCGGAGGTCAAGCCCAAAAAGCGGCGCGGACGCGGGGAGATTCCCTTGAAGGTGGCCGCCCCTCCGTAGGCGGAGACCCCAGACCTGACGGGTCTGCGAGACCCGTCAGGTCTGGAGGCAAAACGCCCCATTCGTGCGAATTCGAGCAATTCGTGGATATTCGTGTTCATTCGTGGACGGACATGCAACGCATCCGAGTACACTTCGCCAAAACCGAGGCCATGCGCTACACCGGCCACCTGGACCTGCAACGCGCCTGGGAGCGCATCCTGCGGCGGGCGGGTCTGCCGGTGGCCTACAGCCAGGGCTACAACCAGCGGCCGCGCATCCAACTGGCAACCGCTCTCCCCTTGGGATTCACCAGCGAGGCCGAAATCGTGGATTTCTGGCTCGACCCGCCCCAGGCAGTGGAGGCCGTCGAAACGGCCTTGCAGGGGGCGGTTCCTCCCGGCATCGGCATCCATGCCGTGGAGGAAATCGTCGGCAAAGCCCCTGCCCTGCAAAGCGTAATGCGCTCCGCCGAATACACCGTCACCCTGCTGGACCCCGTCCCGGATTTGGAGGCGCGGGTAACGGCTCTGCTGGAGGCGGAGAGTCTACCCCGCGTCCGCCGCGGCAAGCCCTACGACCTGCGCCCGCTCGTCTTCGCCCTGACCATGCTGTCGCCGGATGAAGCGGGGAAACAGCGGCTCTCCATGCACCTCAGCGCCCGCGGAGGGGCAACAGGCCGCCCCGACGAAGTGCTGGACGCCCTGGGAATCGCGCCCCACACCGCCCGAGTCCACCGCACCGCGCTGCATTACGCAGAAAATCCATAGTTGCCCCTTCTTCCCCTATCAGGTAGAATAACGCTAACACGCTATCCGCACCACATCGCTACCACCGGAGAAGAGGACGTATGGGCATCTTGCTGGCGCTTGCACTCGGATTCATCCCCATGTTCTTTTACGCATGGCTGATGTACTGGGTGGACCGTTACGAAAAAGAACCCAAAATTCTGCTCGGAGCCGTCTTCATCTGGGGCGTCGCGGTTGCCGCGGGGTTTGCCTTCGTCGTCAATTCGGTGCTGGGAGTGGGCATTTATCTCTTCACCGGTTCCGACATCGCAACCGAACTGGGAACGGGGTCGCTGGTCGCCCCCCTGGTGGAGGAAAGCATCAAGGGGATAGCCGTTTTGTTGGTTTACCTGTTCTTCCGTCGGGAGTTCGACTCGGTGGTAGACGGCATCGTGTACGCTTCCATTGTGGCCCTGGGGTTTGCCGCCACGGAGAATGCCTACTACATCTACGCTTACGGTTACGCCGAAAACGGTCTCAGTGGGTTGCTGGGGGTGGCCTTCATCCGCGTCATCCTGGTGGGATGGCAGCATCCCTTCTACACATCTTTCATCGGCATCGGGCTGGCCGTAGCGCGCCTGAACAAGAATCCCTGGGTCAAGGTCGGCGCACCTTTCACCGGTTGGGTTTTCGCGGTCTTCACCCACAGTTTGCACAACACGATTGCAACCCTGCTGAACAACAACGTCGGCCTGCTGGCAGGGACCCTGATTGACTGGACGGGATGGCTGGCGATGGCAGCCTTCTTGCTGTGGATGCTGGCGCGGGAGCAGCATCGTCTGGCGCAGTTACTGCGTTCGGAAATCCGCTCCGGCGTCATCACCCGCCAACAATACGATACCGCCTGTTCCGCCTGGAAGCAGACCGCCGCCCGGATAAGCGCCCTGATGCAGGGCAAGTATGCACAAACGCGCGAGTTCTACCAGTTGTGCGGGGAACTTGCCCACAAGAAGTATCAGTTGGCTACCCTGGGGGACGAGGGCGGCAACGGGCGTATCGTGGAAGAACTGCGGATAAAATTAGCCCAACTCTCTACCAAAATCGAGTAGCAATTTTGCAACCGCTGGCATGTCGTGGTAAAATGCAGGCCGCCATGCCCCCATAGCTCAGTGGATAGAGCGTCGGCCTCCGGAGCCGAAGACCCGCGTTCGAGCCGCGGTGGGGGTACAGCATCGACGCCCCAATCGGGGCGTTTTGCGTTTTGATTGCAGAAGCAAACGGAGGTTCCCGATGAAAATTCTGATGACCGGCGGAACCGGCCTGATTGGCCGCGCCCTGACCGCCGACCTGCACAAAGCGGGACACCGAGTCACCGTCTTGACGCGCAACCCCCAACGCGCCGCGGCCCTGCTTCCCCCCGAAACGGTCGTCCACCCCTGGGATGCGCGCTCCCCGGAGGGCTGGAGCGCCCTCCTGAACGAGGTCGAGGCTGTCGTCAACCTGGCGGGCGAATCCATCGCCGGGGAAAATCTGCGCGCCATCCTCCTCCGCCGCTGGACGCCGGCCTACAAAAGGCGCATCCGGGAAAGCCGCCTGCGGGTGGGCGCACTGCTCACCGAGGCCATCCGGCAGGCCGCCAGCCGCCCGAAGGTGCTGCTGCAAGCCTCCGCCGTGGGCTACTACGGCAATACCGGTCCGCGGGAGGTGGACGAAAGCGCCCCGCCGGGAAGGGACTTCCTGGCGGAGGTCTGCAAAGCGTGGGAGGCCTCCACCGCTCCGGTAGCGCAACTGGGCGTGCGCCGTGTCGTCCTGCGCACCGGCCTCGTCCTGGCCGCGGAGGGCGGCATCCTGCCGGTCATGCTCCTGCCCGTGCGCGCCTTCATCGGCGGGCCGCTGGGCAGCGGGAAACAAGCCGTCCCGTGGATTCATCTGGCGGATGAAGTCGCTGCCATCCGCTTTTTGCTGGAAAACGAGGGATGTTCCGGCCCCTACAACCTGTGCGCCCCCCAACCGGTCACGCAGGCGGAATTTGCCCGCCTTGCGGGACGGGTGCTGCGGCGGCCTGCTTTTCTCCCGTCCCCCGCCGCGCTGCTGAAATTGACCCTGGGCGAGAAAGCCCAACTGGTGCTCGAGGGGCAGCGCGCCCTCCCCAGGCGGCTGCTGGAAGCGGGATTCTCCTTCCGTTACCCCGACCTGGAGGCCGCCCTGCGCGCCCTGCTGGGGTGAGGCCTACGGGCGCAGGCCGGAGACCGCTATCCCCAGGTACTCCTTACAGGCCGCGGTCGTCAGGTCGAGGCTGGCGGCGTTGGGTATCATCCCCAGCAGGAAGTTCTGCCAGCCGCCGTGAAAAGCCGCCTCCCAGGATGCCTGAGTTACGCTAAAGGCGGTCGGGGCGGGGATGACCTCCACTCCCTGAGCCTCGAAAAGCGCTTTGGCGCGCGGCATGTGCATGGCGGAAGTCACCAGAATGACCCGCTCCACTCCCCAGTCTTCCAAAATCGGGGCGCTGAAGCGGGCGTTTTCCGCCGTGTTGCGCGATTTGGTCTCCAGAGTGATGGCATCCGCGGGAACCCCCAGCAGGGTCAGCACTTCCCCCATCTGTTCGGCGGGCGTAGTGGGGTCGCCGCCGGTCTGCCAGGGGATGCTCCCCCCGCTGAGCAGGATGCGCGGCGCTTTCTCCTGACGATACAAGGTCGCGGCGTAGAAAGCGCGCTGACCGGGCTGGACAATCGGCTGGGGAGGGGAGGCAGGAAAAGTATCGCCCCCCAGGAGAACAATCGCATCCGCCGAAGGGATGCCGCCCGCGGGGAGATAGCGCCATTCCAGGGAGCGCGCCAGCCCCAAAGAGACCCAGCGGTTGCCCCCCGCCCACAAAAGGAGCGCCGCCCCCAGAAGCACCGCCCTTTGACGGGGGGTGAGGCCACCCCTCCATGCAAGGGCAACCAAAAGCAGGAAAGTCATCCCCAGGGGGTAAATCAACAGCGGGAGAAACTTCGAGAGAAAGAGCATCCCAAAAGGCGGCGCCTACACGTCCACGGCATCCAGAAAAACGGGGGCGTTCTCCGGCAAGGTGAGCGCTTCATCCAGCGGCTTGAGGTACAGATGGGTGAGTGTGTCGGCGGTGAAGAATCCCCGCAAGGCGGAGAACCAGTGGGCGCGGCGTTCTCCCACCAGGAAGAGTTGCCCCACCTTCTCCTCCAGCGCCCGGTTGTTGATGGAAACCAGGACGGCGCGTAAAGCATTGGGAGAGGTGAAGCCCACCGGCGTAAGACACCATTGGGTCAGGGTTTCGCCGGGGCCGGGCAGGGAGGGGACGGAGGTCACCAGCCGCGCCAGATTGAGTGCAGTGCGGATGGCTTTCAGGCGGAAGTTGAGCGCCTGGACGGTAATTTCCGTGATTTTGCGCCAGTCCCAGTACCCCACGCAGGCGGCAATCCCGCCGTGGTTGCGCTCCAGCACGAAAAGGTTGTCCAGCGAAAAGCCTTCCATGCGGGCAAAAGCGGCCTGCAAACTCTCGGCGGTGTGCGGCTTGTAGAAGGTGAACCCATCCCAGGTAGCATTGAGCAGGTCGGCAACCACCGGCAGGTCGGCGGGGACAGCCGGGCGCACCGCGCCCTGACCGGCTGCGCTCATGGCTTTGTAGGGCAGGACGAAGGGGGCGCGCAGCGTGCGGTAAAGGGCGAAGCCCTGCCGCTCGAACAGGCGCATGGAAGGCAGATTGTCTTCGGCAACCAGGAGGTACGAAAAGGCAGCCCCGGCCTCCCGCAGGGCGGTCTCGATGCGGCGGTGCAGGGCGCTGGCGACTCCCTTGCGGCGGTGTGCCGGGTCAACGAAATACTGGAATTCGTACCCCGCCCAAAGAGGTTGGCCCTCCAGGACAACCTCCCGCAATCCGCAGGCGGCAGAGCCGAGCAGGACGCCATCCTGTTCGGCCACAAAAACGCGCGGGCGCTCGTACAGGCGGGAGCGGGCAAAGAAATCCGGCTTGTTGACGGTGGTAAAGCGCAATCCCGTCCCTTGCGGGCTGTGCGCCTGGAGGTTTTGCAGGGCGGGGCTGTCGTCGGAGGTGGCTTCTCGGATGTGGAAAGGAGGCATGGCGAGTTAGGAGGTGCGGGGTTAGGGGTTGCGAGGTCAGGAGTTGCGGGGGGGCAGGGGTTGGGAATGGAGAGACAGTCGTCCGCGGTCTACCGTCAATCGTCCACCGTCCGCGGTCTGTCGTCCACCGTCCATCGTCCTCCCCAACGTAAACGGGGACTTTCCGAAGCGTACACCGGACAGTCCCCGAAGAGCAGTGGGCGGAACAGGACTCGAACCTGCGACCTCCTCCTTGTAAGGGAGGCGCTCTAACCAACTGAGCTATCCGCCCGCCCAGCAGGATTATACCGCAAGCGCGCCTCGTGGCAAGGGGAAGGAATAACGTAATTATTAGCAAATCGCAATGCTTTTTTCACAGAGTTTTGACACACATCTTTGCAAGAAAACAGGGAATCATGATACACTTTGAGTCTGCAAGAATTTATGCGCTTACAACCTCTCAATGCTACAGAACGCGCATCACCATTATCCTCCGCAAAACGCGACAGGCACCGCATCATTCATTATTGCTCAGGAGCAACTTATGTCTTACGAGGAAAGAATCCGGGAAAAACGCAACAGCATGTCCAAGAGTTTTGCCAAACTGGCAGATTTCTTGCTGGACTCTTACGTAGAGGCCGCTTTTATGACGGCTACTGAACTGGCGCACGCCCTCAAACTGGACGCCGCTACCGTGGTGCGCTTTTCTCAATATCTGGGATACAAAGGTTTCCCGGAATTACAGGAACAAATCCGTAACCGGGTGCGCGATGATTTGCTCACCCGCCCCAAGATGGCAGAGGACGATATGTCCGTGCCGGGGATTGTGGTCAAATCCATGCGGCAACTGGCTATCGCCATTGACCAGACGCGCATCTCCCTCGACACGCGCGAAGTCACCCGCCTGGTGGAAAAAGTCGGCGAGGCGCGGCGCATCATCATCCTGGCGGAAGGCCCCGCCCAGGCCGCGGCCTACAATCTGGTACACTTGCTGGAACCCGGCGGCTTCCGGGTGTACATCGCCCGGCAAGGAGCCACCGACCTGGCACAAACCGTCTATACCGCTACCCGGCAGGACTTGCTGCTCTCCATAGAAGTGACCGGGGAACATCCCTACCTGGCCAACGCCATTGACGCCGCCAGGGCACGGGATATCCCCACCGCCACCATCGTGGGCGCGCCGGCCCACCACACCGCCCAGGTAGCCGATATCGTCTTGGCGGCCCGCGCCCATCCCTCACTGGAAGTACGCATGATTACCGTGGACGCCATCGTCTACGTCCTGGCACAGGCCATTCATTGGCAGTTCAGCGAACGCTTCGCCGGCGCGCAGCAATCCATCGAGGAACTGGTAGATTTCATTCAAGGAAAAAATCACCGCTAGTACCATGCGCATTATCCGCTACGTCACCCCAAAGAACCCCGCCCCCCAATACGGCTGGGTGTACGAGGGACGCCTGGGAGCATTGCACGGCTCGCCCTTTGGGGCTTTCTCGCGAGAAGAAGCCCGCACCCCGCTGGGAGAGGTGAAAATCCTGCCTCCCGTCTCTCCAAGCAAAATCATCTGCGTGGGGCGCAACTACGCTGCCCATGCCGAAGAACACCATGCGGAGGTACCCAAGGTCCCGCTTATCTTTCTCAAACCGCCCTCCAGCGTGATAGCCCACGGCGAGAGCATCATCCTGCCGCCGCAATCGCAGCAGGTGGAGCACGAGGCCGAACTGGCGGTGGTGGTCGGCAAGCGCGGCCGCTGGCTGACCACCGAAAATGCTCTCCAGCACGTGCTGGGGTACACCATCGCCAACGACGTGACCGCCCGCGATTTGCAGCGCAGCGACGGCCAATGGACGCGCGGCAAGGGCTTCGACACCTTTTGTCCCCTCGGCCCCTGGATAGAGACGGAATTCAACCCTGCGGACACGCTGATTACCTGCAAGGTCAACGGCGAGACCCGCCAGATGGGTTCCACGCGTGACATGGTCTTCGATATCCGCCAGTTGCTGGTCTTCATCTCCTCGGTGATGACCCTGGAACCCGGCGACATCATCTTGACCGGCACCCCGGCGGGCGTCAGTCCCCTCTCAGCGGGCGATGTGGTCACCGTGAGCGTTGAGGGGCTGGGCGTTCTGGAAAATCCGGTTCAGGCCGAACGGGGCCGTTAGGGAACCCGCCATGCCCTCTGTGGATACGCATACCTTTCTGCGTACCGCCCAGATTTTGAGCATCCTGGGGGCAATCCTGAACGTCTGGATAGGGGTACGCGCCTTGCGCTCGGCCCCCCAGTTGAAGTACTTCCGCATGAGGCGGAACCGGGTACTCAAGGGATGGCGCGCCCTTTTTTGGGCGTTGCTGCTCCTGGGGTTGGCCTACGTTTTGGGAGGGCCTGCCATCCCCCTGGTGGACCGCGTCATCCCGCCAACCCTCACCCCCTCCCTGACGCCGACCATCACCCCCACGCCGACCATCACCCTGACCCCCACGATTTCGCCCACCCCCACCATTACCCCCACCCCGAAGGAAAGTTACACCCCCACCATCACGCCCACGCCCTACGTGCCGC
>DRKV01000366.1 GCA_011051635.1 Chloroflexota bacterium
CCGGGAACACTACAGGAAATGTAGAAAAGTCGCTTGAAAAATGCAGATGACGCTGATGCCCGCTGAGGCTGCCGCCTCAGCGGGGGCCTGGAAGACCCCCGCTGGGAGAAGGCAGGAAGTCCGCAGAGCGGACTTGAGGGCACCAGGGTAGGGGTTTCAGCCCTACCCGCAGGGAGAATGCTCCCGCCGCCATTCTACAAAACTTGAGTGTTCCTCCCGTTCCTGCTGTGACGCATCGCGGCAGGGTGTGTGTTACAATTCAAAGCACCTATGAGCATCAAAGTCGTTGCCACCAACCGCAAAGCGCGCTTCCAATACTTTTTGCTGGAGACCTACGAGGCCGGTATCGTCCTCAAGGGTTCCGAAATCAAATCCATCCGCGCCGGGCAAATCAGCCTTAACGAGGCTTACGTGCGGGTGGAAAACGGCGAAGTCTGGCTGGTGGATGCCCACATCGCCCCCTACAAGCAGGCCTCCCGCTTCAATCACGACCCCCGGCGGCGGCGGAAATTGCTCCTCACCCGCAAGGAGATTGCCCGCCTGACCCGTCTGGTGCAAGAGAAGGGTGTGACTATCGTCCCCACGAAGGTGTATCTGAAAGATGGCCTTGCCAAAGTGGAAATCGCTGTTGCCAAGGGGAAGAAAAAATACGACAAACGCGCCGCCATCGCGGAACGGGACGCGCAGAGAGAGATGGAACGCCACTTTCGGCCTTGACCTGGATGTGCCGCCCGCTTCCATCGCCGGCATCAACCGCCTGCCGGAAGCGGCCAAATGGAAGGTTTACACCCATTTCATCCCGCCCTCGCTCCTGACGCGTTTCTCCATCTCGCCCGATTTTCGGGATGCCCAGGGGCGACCTCTGCTTTCGCTGGTCTGCCCCCCCGAGAGCGGAGTGGTGGAGATGTCCCTGTACCACGAATACGGCTTCCCCGACCCCATTCTTTACACCCAGGTCGCCGATACCCTCACCGGTCACCCTCACGTGATGCTCTACGTGGTCAACGACCCCGCCGCGCCGCGCTTCGACGTTGACCGTATGCCGGACGGCCAGCCGACCAATTTCGGCATCTTCCGCCGCAACCTGGCCGCCGAGGAGGCCGCCATGCGGGCCGGGCTGGCTCCGGGGCAGATTCGCCGCGGCCTGCGCCTGCTGGATAACATCATCGCTATTTTCGAGGAACTGGTCACGCTCCTGGGGCGGGAGCGCTTCTACGCCGAGCCGCTCTACTATCACAACGCCGTCATTTTGGAGCGGCACGGATTTGGCTACCAGCAGGGGCGCGCCTTGATGGAAGATATCCAGCGGGGATTCGCCCCCGGCGGGTGGCTGCGCGCCCGTCTGGATGGCAGCACCCCCTTTCGGCAGCCGCAGGCTGCCGAAAGTATCCGCCTGCGTTCCTGGGCTTTGCACGACGGGCTGCTGGGACGACCTTTCTCCGGGGTGACGATGTACAAGGTGGCGGGGAAGTCTGCAGGGGCGCGCACCTGTCCCGATTTGCCGTGGTGAGCAAGAGGATGCGGTACAATCAATCCCATGATTACGCTAACCGGAGATACGCTTACCGTTGAAGAAGTCGTCGCTGTGGCGCGGCACGGGGAGGAGGTTTCCCTGAGCCCCGAAGCCCGCGCCCGCGTGGAACGCGCCCACCGCTGGGTGCAGGATATCGTGACCGCAGGAAAGCCCGTGTATGGTATCAACACGGGCTTTGGTATTTTTGCCGACCGGCGCATTTCGGGGGAGGCCTCCGCCCAGTTGAGCCGCAACCTGATTTTGAGCCACGCAGTCGGCACGGGCGACCCTCTCCCGCCGGAGGTGGTGCGCGCCGCCATGCTCATCCGCGCCAACACCCTGTCGCGGGGGCATTCCGGGACGCGTCCGGCGGTGATTGACACGCTCCTGGAGATGCTCAACCGCGGCGTGACCCCCTGCGTGCCTTCGCAAGGCTCCCTCGGCTCCTCGGGCGACCTGGCTCCCCTCTCCCACGTGGCGCTGGTGATGACCACCGACGCCGCCGACCGGGAGGAGGAATCCGGGCGGGCCTGGTACGGCGGGGAATTGACGAGCGGGGCGGCAGCGATGCGGGCTGCCGGTATCCCGCGGCTGGTGCTGGGGCCGAAGGAGGGGCTGGCTCTCAACAACGGGGCCACTTTCTCGGCGGCGCTTGCCGCCCTGACGGTGTGGGATGCCTACAACCTGCTGGAAACCGCTGAAATCACCCTGGCGATGAGTCTGGAGGCCCTGTTGGGCGCTTCGGCGGCCTTCGACCCCCGTCTGCACGCGGCGCGCAATCATCCGGGGCAAATCCACACCGCGACGCGGGTGCGCTCCCTGACCGATGCGAGCACGCTGGTGGATGCCGCCGGGCGGGTGCAGGACGCCTACTCCCTGCGCTGCGCGCCCCAGGTGCAGGGCGCGGCCCGCGATACGCTGGATTTCGTCGCCCAGGTCGTGGGGCGGGAAATCAACGCCGCGACGGACAACCCCCTCCTGTTTGCGCCGGGCATCGCCCTTTCGGGCGGCAACTTCCACGGGGAGCCGGTGGGGATGGCGATGGATTTCCTGGCGATTGCGCTGGCGGAAATTGCGGCCATCTCCGAGCGGCGCGTCTTCCGCCTGACGGACGGCAAACTGAACGCCGGTCTGCCTCCCATGCTGGTGGATACCCCCGAAGCGGCGGGGCTGAATTCGGGAATGATGATGCCGCAGTACACGGCGGCTTCCCTGGTGCTGGAGAATCAAACCCTGGCTGCCCCCGATTCGGTGCATTCCCTCCCGACCTCGGCGGAGCAGGAAGACCACAACGCCAACGCGATGACCGCGGCGCGGCACACCCGCCAAATCGCGGGGAATACGGCCCACTGCCTGGCGATTGAGGCCTACTGTGCGGCGCGGGCGCTGGACTTGCGTCTGCGGGATTTCCCCGAAGGGCGCATGGGGCGCGGTGTGGCGGCGGCTCATCAGGCGGTGCGCGCCCTCGTTCCCTACCGGGCGGGAGATGCCTGGTGGGGGCCGGAAATCGAGAGGGTTCGTGAAAGCATCGTGACGGGGGAGTTCGTCCGTCGGGTGAGGCAGGCCGTCGCGGGGGAGGAACTTCCCTGAGCGGGATGTCCGATTCCTGTCCCGGTTTTGTCCC
>DRKV01000367.1 GCA_011051635.1 Chloroflexota bacterium
GAAAGAACAGCGTACACTCGCGCCCCTTCACATGACACTTGACACGTGACACGTGACACTCACCCACTCACCCCATCTCATCATCTCCCCACCTCCCCACTCCCTCATGTCCCTCACCCTCACCCATCCCTTCCCCGGCGTAGCGCAAATCACCGTCTCGCGCCCCCGCGTGCGGAACGCCCTGGATTGGGAAACGATGGACGCCTTTGCCGAGACCGTCCGCGCCCTGCGGAGCGACCCCGAAATCCGCGCCGCCGTGCTGTGCGGAGCGGACGGCACTTTCCTCTCCGGCGGCGATTTGCGCGCCCTCCACGATGCCGTCACCGAAGCGGACGGGGCGCGCCTGGTGCGCGTGATGAGCGACGCCCTGGACGACCTGGCCGCGCTGCCCTTCCCCGTGATTGCCGCCATCGACGGGGCGGCCCGCGGCGGCGGGGCGGAGATTGCCCTGGCCTGCGACCTGCGCGTCATGGCGCGGGATGCCACCCTGGGCTTCGTCCAAATCAATCTCGGCCTGATGCCCGGCTGGGGCGGGGCGGGCCGCCTCCTGCGGACGGTGGGCTACGGGCGCGCCCTCCTGTGGCTCACCACCGGCGAAATCCTGGACGCCGAAGAAGCCTGCCGCCACGGTCTGGTGGAGCGCCTCGCGCCCCCCGGCGGCGCGCTCTCTGAGGCCTTGGAACTGGCAGAACGCATCGCCTCCCGGCATCCCCCCGCCGTGCGGGCCATCAAACGCACCCTGCGCGCCTACCTGGAAGTCCCTCCCGCCGAGGCCGCCGCCGCGGAGCGGGAGGCCTTCCCGCCCCTGTGGGTCGACGAGTTCCATCTGCAAGCCGTTGAGCGCTTTCTCAACCGCAAGCGGGAGCGCTCGTGAACGCCCTGCGCCGCGCCCGTCTCTATCACGCCCACCACCGCACCTACACCGAAGACCTGCCTTTCTGGGTGGAGACGGCTTCCCGCTACCCCCCTCCTGTCCTGGAACTGGGCTGCGGGACGGGGCGCGTCTTCCGCGCTTTGCGGGAAGCGGGACGCTCCGCCTTTGGGGTGGACCTCTCCCCGGAGATGTTGCGCGTTTTGAGGAAGGAAATGACCCCCGAGGGAGAGGCCGTTCCGGTCTTTCGGGGGGATGCGCGTTCTCTGGGGGTGGCCGCGGCCTCTTTGGGGCTGGTCATCTTCCCCTGCAACACCTTCAGCACCTTCGACTCTTCGGGGCGCGCTGCCCTTTTGGGGGAAATCCACCGCGTTCTGCGTCCCGAAGGCGGATTCGTCTTCAGCGCCCCCAACCCCCTTCTCCTGCAAGAGATTCCTTCGCAAGGCGGATTGCGCCTGGAGATGACCCTGCCCGACCCCGCCGGCGGGGAGATGCGGGTATTTAGTGCCTGGGAGCGGGCGGGGACGCGCTTCACCATCCGCTGGGTGTACGAGACGGAGCGCGACCGCTGCGCCTGCGCCACCACGCACCTGCTGGAGCCGCCGGAGCGTACCCTGAAGGCGCTTCGCGCCGTGGGTTTTACCATTGCGGCCCTCTACGGCGACTTCGCAGGTGGGGACTTCGAACCATTCGCGCCCTACCTGGTGGTGGAAGCGCGTAAATGTTAGCATTCCTCTGAACTTTCGTTTGCGCTTTTCTTACACTCGGCGGGTATAGTGGGGATGTAGTCAGCGGACAGTTATCAGCAGTCAGCAATCAGTTGTCGGTTGTCAGTGGTCAGTAGTCAGCGGTCAGCCGTCCACTGTCCACCGTCAACATTCTGCATTCAGCATTCAACATTCTGCATTCCCCTCAGGAGGTTATGATGACTTTCTACTACAATTTCCCCCGCCGTCGCTGGGCCGAGATGCGCGAGGCGATGAACCGGATGATGGAAGATGCTTTGGAAGAGATGCAGCCCCAGGAACGCGAGATGACCCTGGCCGTGGATGTGTTGGCCGATGACGATGGCTACACCATCCGCGCCCTGGTTCCGGGCGTGCGCTCCGAGGATTTGAGCATCGAAGCCCTGAACAACACCGTGACCATCCGCGGCGAATTCACCGCCCCCGAAGCCGGGGCAGCCAAGTACCTGGTGAGCGAACTCCCCGTGGGGCGTTTCGTGCGGGTCATTACCCTGCCCACGGCCCTGGAACCCGGCAAAACCGAAGCCACCCTCAAGGATGGCGTCCTGACCCTGCGTATCCCCAAAGCCGAAGCGCACCGCCCGAAGACGATTGAAGTCAAAGTCGGGTAAGCGCCCGCACTGAAACGAAAAGGGAGCGTCCGAAAGTGGATGCTCCCTTTTTGCGTCTCCGTCCTCCTTTGTCCTGCGGACATTCGTCCTGTGGGCATTCGTCCTGTGGGCATCTCCCCCTCACCGGGGGAGAATTGATTCCTGCCCCCGGTGGGGGAAGGCCGGAAAGGGGGAAACCGTGTGCCTCACCCCTCCAGCGCGGCGCGCATCCGCTCCAGGGCCTCGTGCAGCACCGCCCGGCTGGTGGCGAAGTTGAGACGCACGAAGCCCTCGCCGCCCGGCCCGAACCATTCTCCGTCGTTGAGGGCGACGCGGGCCTGCTCCAGGAAAAATCTGGCTGGGTTGCCTTGTATGCCGCACTTGCGGCAATCCAGCCAGGCCAGGAAGGTGCCTTCGGGCGGGTAAACCCGAATGCCGGGGAGATATTTCTGCGTATAGCCAATGAGGAAATCGCGGTTGGCCTGCAAATAAGCCAGTACCTCGTCCAGCCAGGCGTCTCCGCTGCGGTAGGCCGTTTCCAGGGCCAGCATCCCCAGCAGGTTGACTTTGCCAACCACGCCCGGAAAACCCGCCGCGAAGCGCTCGCGCATTCCCTTGTCGGGGATGACTGCCACGGAGGCTTTCAGCCCCGCCATGTTGAAAGTTTTGCTGGGGGCCAGCAGCGTGACGGTGCGGGCAGCCACCTCCGGGGAGAGTGAGGCGATGGGGATGTGCCGTTCGCCTGCGAAGAGCAAATCACCGTGGATTTCGTCCGAGACGATGAGGGCATCGTGCCGCAGACAGGCTTCCGCCATCCCCTCCAGTTCTTCGCGGCGGAAGACGCGCCCGACCGGGTTGTGGGGGTTGCACAACACGAAGGCGCGGGTCTCCGGGGTGAAGGCAGCCTCGAATGCGGCCCCGTCCACGCGGTAACGTCCCGTCGGGTCGCGGTGGAGGGGCGCTTCCCGGCGCAGGCGTCCGTTCCGTCCGGCGGCCTCCAGGATGGGGCGGTAAACCGGAGTCTGCACCACCACGCCGTCGCCGGGGCGGGTGAAGACTTGCAAGGCCAAATTGACGCCGGTCACCACGCCGGGGATGAAGACGAGGCTTTCAGGGGCGACGCGCCACCCGTAGCGGCGTTCCAGCCACCCGACGACGGCTTCCCGCGCTCCGGGCGGTTCTGTGGGGTAGCCGAGTACCCCGTGGGTCAGGCGCTTCCGCAAGGCCTCCAGCACCTGGGGCGGGGCGGGGAAATCCATATCGGCCACCCACAGGGGCAGGACGTCCGGCGGGTAGGCGTTCCACTTGACGCTTTCGCTGGCGCGGCGGTCGGGGATGGTATCGAAGATGCTCACGGAGTCTCCTCCTGGGGGAAAATGGCGGCCTCGGCCAGGGCGCTGAGCACCGCGGCGGCCTTGCCGGGCAGAAAAATGTCGGTGATGGCGAAGGTGTAGTTGGAAGGCCGCACGTTGACCTCGATGATGCGCGCCCCGCGGCGTTTGGCCTCGTGCGGCAGGAGCGCGGCGGGCATGATTTCCCCGGTGGTGCCGACCACCAGCCACACATCCGAAAGACGGGTTTCGGACCAGGCGCGCTGGTGCGCC
>DRKV01000368.1 GCA_011051635.1 Chloroflexota bacterium
GAGAAAATCTGGGTTTACGTTGACCAATTCAAAGGCGAGGCCCTGCCGGCCTCCTGGGAAGCCGTCCATGCCGCCCGCACGCTGGCGGGAGAACTGGGCGGCGGTGTGACCGCTCTCGTCTTCGGAGAGGGCGTCGAATCCCTGGCGCAAACGGCCATCCACTACGGAGCGGATGAAGTCCTCCTGGCCGAGGATGCCACCCTGTCCGATTACCGCGGGGAAGCCTACGCGGCTACGCTCACCAAATTGGCAGCGGAGGGACAACCGCAGGTCATTCTCTTCCCCACCACGACCCGCGGCCGCGAACTGGCCGCCATGACGGCTGCCGACCTGAAAGTGGGCGTGATGCCCGATGTGACCGCCCTGGAAGTACAGGATGGGCGGATTGTCGCCACCCGCCCCGTGTATGCCGGCAAATTGCTGGCGAAGGTCGTTTCCCGCACCGACCCGCAAATTCTCACCCTGCGCGTGCGCGCCTTCGGCAAGCCCGTGCTGGATGAGAGCCGAGCGGGAACGGTCACCCGCGTGGATGCGGCGCTCTCCGAGGAGGAGATTCCCACCCGTGTGGTGGAATACCTGCAATCCGAGGGCGGAGTCAGCCTGACGGATGCCAGCGTGATTGTCTCCGGCGGGCGCGGCACATCCAACAACCCCTCCCTTACCCCGCCGCCGGACATCACCGACGAGAAAGAGCAGGAAATCTGGCGCGCCCAGCAGGGTTTCAAGTTGATTGGCGAACTGGCCGATACCTTGGGTGGAGCCGTCGGCGCCAGCCGCGCCGCGGTGGACGCAGGGTATATCCCCTACAGCCACCAGGTCGGGCAGACCGGCAAGGTCGTCTCCCCCGACCTGTACATCGCCTGCGGCATTTCCGGGGCCATCCAGCACCTGGCAGGGATGCGCACCAGCAAAGTGATTGTCGCCATCAACAAAGACCCCGAAGCCCCCATCTTCAAGGTAGCCCGCTTTGGGGTGGTCGGCGACCTGTACGACATCGTCCCCGCCCTGACGGAGGCCATGAAGAAACGGCTGGGCAAATGAGGGCAGGCTGCGTTGCATTGATGCCATCTCATGTACACAACAAGGATGAACGGGGACAGGCCGCTGGCCTGTCCCCGTTTCATTTTCATCCATTATGCGCTCGCGAGGGCAGTATCTTTCATCCATTTGGGGCAAGCAATGGGAAATTAGAACCAAATTCAAAACCCCGAAGTCCTGCTGGTAAAAACAATGGAGTACAATACAAGAGAAAGAACACCCGCTGTCCAACTACATCGCCGTTCGGTGTATTGTAGTGGTTTGTCCCCCGAGGGGGAAACCGGTACTGCAAGAGTGGGAACATCGGAGTGGCAACACGGTTTATGAGGGAATCTTTATGGCCGCCACGGAAAACATCTGGGTTGTCGAACACGACCCCGAAATCGCCGCAGTGCTTCAAAGCGCCCTGCAAGCCATGGGGTATACCGTTCAGGTTGTGCCGGATTCCGGCAGCGCATTGTCCAAAACCGCGCAGGGAACCCCCTCCCTGGCTATCGTAGATTTACACCTGCCGGGGTTGAGCGGCAAAGACTTGCTGGCCGCCTGGCGCGCTCAAAACATCCAGTCGCCGGTGATCGCCGTTGCGCGCCAGGGAGAACAGGAAGACATCATCCAGGCCTTTCGCCTGGGGGCGGCGGATTATCTGGCCTGGCCCGTGCGAGAAGCCGAAGTGGTCTCGGCAGCGGAGCGCGTCCTGGGGCAGCAGAGCGCCCGGCGAGAGCGTGATGCCCTGCTTCAGGAAGTGCAACGCGCCAATCAGGGCCTTCGGCAGCAGGTCCGCGATTTGCAGGCCATCACTGCATTGGGTAAGGCGGTAGTTTCAACGGTCGACCAGAGAGATTTGCTGGAGAAAATTGTCGAGGGGGCTGTATTCGTTTCCCGCGCCAACATCGGCTGGTTCTTGCTGTACAATGCCCGTCAGAAGAATTTGATACTGGCTGCCCAACACGGGTTGCCAAAAACGCTGCTGCGCAACTTGCATCGTCCCTGGGACGACGGAATCAGCCGCCAGGTCTTCAAACGCGGCAAGCCCCGCCATCTTGCCGGGAAGCAACTTGCCTCGGTCGGAGCACTTGCCGGCTTAGGCAAATCGGTCATCGCCATGCCGGTGCGCATCAAGAAAGACGTGGCCGGGGTACTGGTGGCAGTGCGGAAGAGCAGGCAGCCTTTCTCGACACACGAACAAGCCATGTTGAGCGCCGTAGCAGACTACGCTTCCATCGCTCTGGTCAACCTCCGCATGATGCACGTCTTGCAGGAACGGGCCCAGCGACTGGAACACATGGCTGAGAGCGTTCGCATCAACGAACAAATCAAAGCCGAGATTTTGAAAAATGTCAGTATGATACTGCGCGAACCGCTCACCAGCGCTCTGGGATACACCGAAATGCTGGCCGAGGAACAACTGGGGACGCTCAACGTCGAACAAACGCAGGCTGTGATGGTCGTCCGCCAAAAGTTGCAGGTCACAAGCAAAGTCGCCGAACATTTGACCATCCTCAGTGAGCAGGAAAAACTGGTCAACGAGCGAGAGGCAACCTTGCAATCTGTTGTGCAGCAGGTATTGAGTCGCCTGCAAGGTGTGGCACAACAACGGGAAATCGGCTTTGTCATCGGGTATCACCAGCGCACCGACATCTTGCACTTCAATCCCGCTCACCTGGAACGCGTTGTGGAGGCCATGCTGGTACACGCGCTACATTTTGCTCCCCGCGGCGCACAAATCACCATCAGCACGCTGGCCGACGAAGACAAGCACACTATGCTCCGAATACGCAGCAAGGCTACCGAACTGACGACCAGGCAGGTACAACGGCTCGTCAACGTGGACACGCAAGGACTGTTAAGGAACCAAACCCGCTTTACCGGCGTGAGCATTGGTCTCTCCCTGGCTGAACAGGTAGCAGCCCTGTACGGAGCGGCGTTGAGCATCACCGACAATGACAACAAAGAAATCGCCTTCGAGTTGAAATTCGCCGAATAAAACAAAGGATTTGTATGGCAGGCACATTGGTTCTTCTGGCATTGACAGACTCGCATGTCGCCAAATTGGTGGCTCAAGGGGCCTTGATGCCGGCTGGTTATCGGCACGTGATAGCCAAAGCCGGCACAGACTTGGCTCCCCTCATAGAAAAACATGCCGCCCCCATTCTCGTACTGGATGCCAACTTTGAAAAAACGGATACATTCGCCTTACTAGAACGTCTCCACAGACGGTATCCTCTTTTGCGGGTCATTCTGCTCTCTCACCGGCCAGCAGAGGATGCCCTGCGCGGTTTGCGTTTAGGAGTATACGAGATTTTGCAGCCCCCTCTTCACACCTCCGCTTTACTTCTCGCCATAAAGCGAGTGCAAGAGGAACGCTTGTTGCTGGAACAGAAGGTCATCCGCCCCATCAGACAAGATACGCTTTCCCTGCAACAACGCGCCCAGGCTTTTCAGAAACTGGCCGAAGTCGCCCAAATGGTAACCAGTTCACTCTCTCTGGATCAGGTACTCAAGGCTGCGGTGGACGCCGCCGTGCTACTCACCGAAGCGCAAGAAGGAAGCCTGCTTTTACTGGATGAACAAAGCGGGGAGTTATATGTGCGTGCCGAGAGAAACCTGGATGACCGCTTTACCAAGACGTTTCGTCTGCGCGTTGATGATAGTCTGGCGGGCAAAGTATTGGCCACGGGAAAGCCCCTCCTGGTTTCCCGACAGGGACCGCAAAAAATCAAGACTGCTTACCTGGTGCAATCCCTGATTTATGCCCCCTTGAGTATCGGAGAGAAGGTCATCGGGGTGTTGGGGGTAGACCACCAAACCCAGGCAGGGGAATTCACGCGGGAACATCTTACCCTGGTCTCTGCCCTAGCGAATTTTGCGGCCATAGCCATCGAGAACGCCCGATTGTATGCCGAAACGGAAACTGAACGGGATAAACTCAACACCATCCTGACCAGTGTTCGCGACGGCGTGGTCGTGGTGGACGACGGCAAACGCGTCATCTTCATCAACGCCATGGCCGCGGAGATATTCAATGTTGACAGGCAAGAGGCAGAGGGAACCCCCATCGGACGCCTGGTTTCCCACGATGATTTCCTCTCTCTGGTAGAAAACGCCTCCCAACAACTGCCAGACCGAGAAGAAATTCATCTCCCCGACGGGCGCTTCTTCAGCGTGCAAGGCGCCAGC
>DRKV01000369.1 GCA_011051635.1 Chloroflexota bacterium
CGCATCCCCGGCGGCCAGCGCCTCGGCGACGCGGCGGTGCAGCCTCTCCCGCCGCGCCGGGCTGAGGCGCGCATACGTCACCTGCCACAATTTGTCGTGACTGAAGGAATAAGTGGCCGGTTCCTGCTCACGAAGGATGCGCTTCTGCCAGAGTTCATCGAGCGCCCGCACCAGTCGGGCTTCTTCCAGCCCCGCGACAGCGGTGAGCACGTCGCTGGTAAAAGTGCGCCCGATGACGGCAGCGGTTTCGGCCAACCCGCGCGCCTCGGGAGAGACCTGCCGAAGGCGCTTCGCCAACACATCGCGCACCCGTTCCGGCAGGGGAGCGTCCGGTTGGTGGAGATACTCCAGCCCGCTGTTGACACTCTCGACGACAAAGAGGGGGTTCCCCTCCGTGTGTTGGTGGAGGGCCGTTGCCGTCTCCTCCGGCAAAGCGTGACCAATCAGATGGGCGGCCAGTTCGGCGGTCTGGGATGAATCGAGGCGGGCGAGGGGCACGGTGACAAGTTGACCCCGTCCCTGCAAACTCCGGGTCAGGGTCAGGAGGGGATGGCCGTCCCTCCCGTTCCCGTTGCGGGCGGTGAGCAGCAAAAGCAGGCGGGCCCGGGTATCGAAACGCATCAGGTAGTGCAGCCACTCCAGCGTCCCGCGGTCGGCCCAGTGGGCATCGTCCAGGAGCAAGAGCAAGGGCTGACGCTGGGCGAGCACGGTGCGCGCCAGGGCTTCGAAAAAGGGCTGCCGCTGCCAGGATTCCCGCAGGGGGCCGGGCAATTGCAGGTTGGGATGCCCCTCCAAAACGTCGGGAAGCAGACGGGCGATTTCCACCCGCCAGGCGTCTTCCAGCGAAGTCAGCGGAAGGTGCTGCAACCAGGTCGTCACCGGAGCGTAGGGGAGAGTCCCTTCACCCGTGTAGCAGTGGCCGACCGCGGTGAGGAAACCCTGCCGATGCACCCACTCGGCAAATTCTTCGGCCAGGCGCGTCTTGCCGATGCCCGTCTCTCCGATGACCAGAACGGCTTGAGGGGGCGATTGCCCGTGCCGGATGGCCTTCCAGGTGGTCACGAGGCGATTCCACGGGGTGCCCCGCCCCACCAGCGGCAGATGCAGCACACCGCCGCGCCGCGGCGGGGCGACCGTCTCCCCTTGCAACAGGCGGCGGTAAAGCGACCGGGTGGCGGGGTCGGGTTCGACCCCCAGTTCACGCTCCAACGCGGTGGTGCAGGCGTGGAAGACGTGCAAGGCTCCGGCGCGGTCTCCCTTGAGGGCGTGGAGGCGCATCAACCGGCGGTAGGCGCTCTCACTCAGGTTGTCGTGGTTCAGCCAACGCTGTCCATAACGGATGGCGTCATCATAGGCGCGGCGCTCCTCCAGCAATTGGGTGAGCATCTCCAAAGCGCGGAAAAAGAACTGGCGCAGCCTCTCCCGATGGGCGGATATCCATTCTTCGTAACAGCCGGGGAGCAAATCGCCCCCGTAAAGGGCGGCAGCCCGGCGCAGTTCCGCCTCGGCCTGTTGAGGATGCCCGTCCTTCAGGCGGGTTTCGGCGGCGGTGACGGCTGCTTCGAAGGTCAGGGCATCGCAGATGAAGGGGGCCTCCGGCAGCCATTGCACCAGGCTGGAATCCGCCCGGAGGAAGGCATCGGCCCCGGGGAGCACGCGGCGCAGGCGGTGGAGCAGGTTGCGCAAATTGGTGCGCGCCTGGGAATCGGTGGTATCGGGCCAGAAGAGAAAGGCCAGATGTTGGCGCGATTGGGGGGCGCGGGAATGCAGCAACAGGTAGGCGAGCAGGGATTGCAGCCGCCCGGCCTCGATGGGCACGGGGACGGTTTCCCTCTGGTTTTGCTGCACCAGGAGAAAATCTCCCAGCAACTGGATTTTCAACAAAGATGTCATCAGGCCCCTTTCCCTGAATGGTAAGCCGTGCCCGACGCGGGTACCTGCTCCGAGCCGGTTACGGATGATGATTTTGCGTGGCATCAGGTGAGCCTGGGCGAAGAAACAGGCTTCCGAAAACTATGACATAATTTCTCCGTTTTGTCGATAATAAAATTGCAAGTCCCCCGAAGTTTCCGAAACTTCGGGGGACTTTTGGTGTGTGCAATTGCGCTTTCACGGGGGTTGCAACCCCGTGAAGTTGGCTTTCGTCAACGTATCACCAGGGGCAGGAAGATGGTGCGGCCCTCCGGGGAGGAAGCCGCGCCGCTCCAGAAGCCGCCTTCCAGAGCATACTGCCCGCCGGTGAGCGTCCCGGCATCCGGCTGGGCGAGGGTGCCGTTGAGGGTGTAGTTTCCGCCGCTGCTGCTGCCGCCGCCTGCGTCCACCGTCCACCAGGGGAGAGCGTAGCCCCCGGCGGCGGCCAGCGCCGCCAGGGGGATGAGCAGGACGAGCAGCACGAGCAGGGAAACCCGCAGGAAACGTCCGCGTTTCATTGCGCCCCCTCCTTGCGTTTGCCCATCCAGAAAGCCAGTCCCGCCAGGGTGAGCAGCCCCGCACCGGGCAGCAGGCCGTTCTGCCGCGGACGGGAGAGTTCTCCCTGCTCCAGCGCCGTCAGGCGGGCATCCAGGGCGTCCACCTGCTTCTGCAAGGCGGCGTTCTCGGCCTCCAGAGCGGCGATGCGGGCGGCCTGCTCCTGGTTCTGGGCGTAAAGGCCCTGCGCCGCGGCCAGGGCGACCCCGACGGCATCCATGTTGTTGATGCGGATGGGGCTTTCCACCTC
>DRKV01000370.1 GCA_011051635.1 Chloroflexota bacterium
ACTACCTGACTACCCGACCACCCGACTACCCGACCACCCGACTACCCGACTACCCGACTACCCGACCACCCGACTACCCCTCCCATGAACCTCAACGACCACACCGCCTTCCCTCAACTTGACCCCCAGAACATGCTGGGGGAAATTGACGGCCTGCCCGCCCAACTGCAAACCGCCTGGGAACTGGGACAGACCCCGCCCCTCCCCGCTGTGGAGGGCATTCGGCAGGTAGTCATCGCCGGGATGGGCGGCTCGGCTATCGGGGCCGACTTGCTGGCCGCCTACGCCGCGCCGTTGTGCCCCGTGCCGGTTTTCGTCCATCGCAACTACGACCTGCCCGCCTGGGCGCGCGGCCCCGAAACCCTGCTCATCGCCTCCTCGCACTCCGGCAACACCGAGGAGACCCTGTCCGCCTTCCGGCGGGGCATCGAGAACGGATGCACCCTGATGGCCGTCACCACCGGCGGGAAACTCGGAGCATTGGCGCAGGAACAGGGCGCGGCCCTGTGGCGCTTCGAGCACGCCGGGCAGCCCCGCGCCGCGGTAGGCTACTCCTTTGGTCTGTTGCTGGCGGCGTTTTTCCGCCTGGGCCTCCTGCCCGACCCATCCGGGGAACTGGCCGAGGCCGTCCGGGCGATGCAATCCCAGCAGGAGGCCCTGCGCGCCGCCGTGCCCGTCGTCCACAACCCGGCCAAACGCATGGCGGGGCAACTCCTGGGGCGCTGGGTAGCCGTCTTCGGGACCGACCACCTGGAACCCGTCGCCCGCCGCTGGAAGGGACAAATCAGCGAAGTCGCCAAAGCCTGGGGGCAGTTCGAGTTCCTCCCCGAAGCCGACCACAACACCCTGGCCGGTCTGCTCAATCCCGAAGAAGTCATCCTGCGTACCTTCGCCCTCTTCCTGCGCGCTCCCTCCTGCCACCCCCGCAACCGCAAACGCATAGACCTGACGAAGCAAACCATGATGCTGGAGGGGCTGAACACCGACTTCGTGGACGCCCAAGGGGAGGGGCGGCTGGCGCAGCAATGGACGCTGCTCCACTTTGGCGATTACACCGCCTACTACCTGGCGATGGCCTACGGCGTAGACCCCACCCCCGTGGAGGCCATCCAGGGCTTCAAGGCGCAGATGCGTTGAGCACACCATGAAAAAATTCATCGCCGTTGCCGGAAACATCGGGGTCGGGAAATCCACCCTGGTCGCCATGCTGAGCGAACGGTTGGGCTGGGAACCCTTCTACGAGCCGGTCACCGAAAATCCCTACCTGGCCGACTTCTACGAGGACATGTCCACCTGGGCGTTTCACTCGCAGGTCTTCTTCCTCACCAGGCGATTGCAGGCCCATCGGCAAATCACCCTGCGCCCGACCTCGGTCATCCAGGACCGCAGCGTGTACGAGGATGCCGAGATTTTCGCCTACAACCTGTACGCCCAGGGCGTGATGGACGCCCGTGATTACGTCTCCTACCACGCCCTGTACGAGGTACTGTGCGAGTTCCTGCCCCCGCCGGATTTGGTCATCTACCTGCGGGCTTCGGTGCCCACCCTGTTGCGGCGCATTGCCCAACGCGGCAGGGATTACGAGCGCACCATCCGGGAGGCTTACCTGGAGCAACTCAATCGCCGCTACGAGGAGTGGATTTCCAACTTCAACCTGTGTCCCGTGTTGACCGTGCCCGCCGATAGCCTGGATTACGTCGCCAATGCCGGGCATCTCGACCTGATTGCCCGCAAAATCCAGGAGAAACTGACCGGCAAGGAAGAAGTCATCTTCGCCCCCGAGGAAATCGCCCGCAGCAACGGAGAGTAGACTCCGTTACACACCCGCACGGCGTTTTCAATGTTTCCCGACAGGGTTCTTTGCTAGAATGGGGGCGGTTATCATGTGCCAGGTATCAAGTGTCACGTATCACGTGCCAAGTGCCAGGTATCACGTGTCAAGTGCCACGCGGCGCGAGCGGCATATCCCGTACTTCCACCCTGCCTGCCCACTTGCATACTTTCGTACTTTCGCACTTGCACACTTCCCTACTTGCCCACTTTCGTACTTGCAAACTTTCTCTCTCATGCAAATCCCCCGCTCCCAACTCATTCACATAGACGGGCAGACCATCCACTACAAAGAGATGGGCAACCCCAACCGGCAACTGGCGCTGCTCATTCACGGCTGGTCCAGTTCGTGGTACGCGCTTTCGCCGCTGCTGCCCTTGCTGAGTCAGCGTTTCCATTGCGTGGCCGTGGATTTGCCCGGCTACGGACAATCGCCGCCGCCTAAGGAGCGCGCCAGCATCCCCGGCTACGTGGAGACCATGGCCCGCCTGTGCGAGGAACTCAGCGACGGCCCCGTGGTGTTGGTGGGGCATTCCATGGGGGGCATGACCGGCGTCACGATGGCGCTCACCCATCCCGCCCTGGTAGAGCGGATGGTGCTTCTCGGCCCGACCATCACGGGGAAACTCTCCACGATGATAAACCTGATGATTGCCCCCATCACCCTGATGGAACGCTTCGGCCTGGGCAGTTTGATTGTCTCCGCCGTGGAAAGCGCTATGGTGGGCATCACCGACCGCCTGATGCGTCCGGTCTCCTTCTCCGAGCGCAGCGGAATCACCGAACAAGACTACCACCGCCTGCGCGCCGATGCCCGCCATCCCGGACAAGGGCGCGTGCGCGCCGAATGCTACTTTGCCATGCGCGAGAACGACCTGAGCGGCAAACTCTCCCGCCTGGAGGTGCCGACTCTGGTCATTTGGGGGGCGGAGGACAACACCGTGCCCCTGCGGGATGCCAGCGTCCTGGCCGACGAATGGCCCGACGCCGATTTGCGCATCCTGCCCAAGGC
>DRKV01000371.1 GCA_011051635.1 Chloroflexota bacterium
ACGCTGCCGAATCCCGCACTCAAAACCAACGGCTGGCGTTTGCTGTAGGCACAATCATTGCAACAGTCATATTAGGCAGCCTGGGAGTGAGACACTTCACCAGCCGGGCCCTGGGGCCGCTTCAGGAATTGCGTGATGCGGCAGAAACTGTTTTGAGCGGGGATACCCAATTGAGCATAGAGACGCACCCGGATGACGAACTTGGGTTGATAGGCCGCGCTCTGAATGCCCTTTCACGGCACATCCATACACTCCAGGGCGATATGGAAAAACGTGTGGCAGAGCGCACCCAGGAACTGGAAAAACGTACCCTGTATCTGCAATCCGCAGCGGAAGTGGCTCGCGCATCCGCAACCCTTACCGACCTGGACACTCTGCTCAATCGGACAGCGGCCCTGATTAACGAACACTTTCAACTTTATCACACCGCCATTTTCCTGCGAGACGCCACAGGAGAACGCGCCGTTCTCCGGGCCGCAGCCGGACATAACCATGAAGCCATCCTTTCGCAGAATATCTCCCTGAAGGTAGGTTCCGAGGGAGCAGTAGGGCGTGTCATCGCCACGGGCAAAGCCTACATTGTCTCTGACACCGCCTCCGACCCGTATTACATCGCAAACCCATCCATCCCTGATGTTCGCGCCGAAATCATCGTCCCCCTGAGAGTTGCCAACCGCATTGTCGGGGCACTGAGCGTATCCAGCGATACCGTGGATGCCCCCGTGGTAAATGAGGTACACATCATCCAGATTCTGGCCGACCAGACCGCAATCGCCATCGAGAATGCCCGCTTGTTGGAGGAGAATCGTGCCGCTCTGGCCGCGAGCCGCCGCCTGTATGGAGAAATCAGCCGGGCGGAGTGGAGCCGCTTGCTGAGCGCCCGGCTTCTGGGGTATGAGAGCACCGCCAAGGGCGTGCGTCCCATTTCGGAGACGGCTCCCACGGGCGACGAGACCGTCAATGCGGAAAGCATCCTGGAGATTCCCCTTGAAGTGCATGGAAAAATCATCGGCACCATTCATGCGGAGAAACCTCCCCAGGAAGAGTGGCAACCCGACGAACAGGTCATTTTGCAACAAGTTGCCCAGCAGATTCCTCTGGCGTTGGAAAGTGCCCGCTTGTTCCACGCCCTGCAAGAGCGCTCACGTCGTGAAACGATTATCACCCAAATCGCAGACGCCATGGGGCAAACCCTGGACGTAGACCTCATGCTGCAAAACATCTTGCGCGAATTAGGTGACAGCCTGGGCTTTGAAGCGCTGGAAATTCGCCTGGGAAATCCTGAAAATCTTGATACCTCTTTGTCCGTTGAAGGATAACCGTCCATGAAACATCGCTTCGCTTTGTGGCCAAAATTCACATCCGGCTCACTGGCCGACCGTATCGGGTGGGGTACGCTGGCGATGGCTGTTGTCTTCCTCGTATACAACCTGATTACAGCCATTCTCGACCCGGTGTGGCAACAATGGGCCTTTGTGGGAGTCTCGGCAGCCTTTCTCGCTGTCGTATTCACCGCCGTACAGCAAATGCGCGCTGGGAGGCTACGCGCCGCGGGGTGGCTACTCATCATCAGCATGGAGGCACTGACCTTCAGCGTTGTTTTGCTCTACACCGATATTGCCATTCTTGCATCCATCATCGCCGGAGCCTATGCCCTCCTGTTGGCTCCCCAAACTCTGCCCCGAGAAGAAACCACCTTAGGCATTATCCAGGGTCTGATAGTCGGCAGCGGCACATACATCTTCGATTTTCTCAACCCGTTACCCCGCACTGCGCCGCTCTCTCCCCAAACGGCCTGGATACTGGCCGCCGCTCTACTTCTGCTTTACATCACCTCGCTGGTACGACAGTTTTCCACTCTGGATATGCGTACCAAGTACATGCTCGGTACGCTGGTGGGAACCGCGGTCGTCATCACCGGTCTGGTAACCTACTACGTCAATTCCAGCACCAACATCCTAGTGGGTTCTGCTCGCCAGCGCCTGCATACCAGCGCGCAGCAAACCGCCCGCGAAGTAGATAATTTCTTCACAAATGCACTTGCCAACACCCGTCTGGCGAGTGTCTTGCCCGGAATTCGAGAATTTACAGACGAGAAAACCAGGGACAGCACCCAGCAAACCAGAGTCGAGGAGGTGCTAGAACGCCTTCGCACTCTCAACCCAACGTATATCCACAGTTTGACGCTGGTGGACCGTGCAGGGCATGTACTCGCATCTGCCCCCGCCGGTTTTCAGCGGGACACTGCCACCCAGAATTACGATATCACCTATGCCTTGCGCGCCCAATTGGAGGAAGCCTTCATCTCACCGGTAGAAACCGCCCCTAACGGACGTGGCACTATCGCCTTTGTGGCACGGGTCATCGACAAACAAGGGGAACCCGTTGGCGCGCTCATCACCCGATACCATACCGCTATCTTGCAAAACCTCATAGAAGCCCAAACCGGAACCGCCGGGCCAGATTCCTTCGCCCTGCTTGTTGACAACAACCAGATTGTCCTCGCCCACGGAACAGCCCCTGAAACACACTTGACCACCCTGTCAGGCCTCACCGGACTCCCTGAAGCAACCTTGCGCGACCTGACGTATCGCTCTTTCGTGGAAATGGAACTGCATCCCCAGGGACACGCCCAAGAGGGAAGGGGGGACACCACAGACCAGGCTGCCATAGTAAGCCTGGAAAGCCGCCCCTGGCAGGTACTCTTCGCCCAGCCCCTCAGCACACTTCTCGCCCCGGTACGCCAGCAGGCGCGCGCCAGCAGCACTATCTCGTTGGCTTTCCTGATAGGCATAGCAATCACAACCATGCTGGTTGCCAACTACCTCACCCGCCCGGTAGTTGCGCTCACGGAAACCGCCCAGGCCATCTCGGAAGGCAATCTGGAAGCCCGTGCGCCCATCCTGAGCGAAGACGAAACCGGCGTCTTGGCCCGCACCTTTAACGACACCGTCAGCCAACTCCAGCACACACTCTCCACCCTTGAGGCCCAGGTGGCCGAACGCACAGCAGCGCTCGAAACTCGCTCCGCATACCTGCGTACCACCACAGAAGTCACCAGCACCATCAGCACCATTCTAAACCCCGATATTCTGGCCGCCGAGGCTGTCAACATCATCAAACAGCGTTTTGGTCTTTCCTACGCGGGGCTTTTCCTGCGGGATTCAACGGGCGAATGGGCCGAATTGCGCGCCGGCACCGGCACAGCCGGAGAGAAAATGCTTGCCCGCGGTCACCGCATCCGCGTAGGGAGTGGCATGGTAGGCTGGAGCATCCTCCATGGGCAACCTCGTATTGCCCAGGAGGCAGAGCGCGATGCAGTGCGCCTAGAATTCCCCGAACTGAGCACAACCCGCTCCGAAGCAGCCTTGCCCTTGCGCTCTCGCGGCCAGGTGCTGGGCGCCATTACTGTCCAAAGCGAAACCCCCAATGCTTTCGACCAGGACACCCTCGCCATCTTGCAAATCATGGCCGACCAGATTGCCGTAGCGTTGGACAACGCCTATCTCTTCGAAGAAAGTGAACAGGCCCTGCTCAGCGTGCAGCGCGCCTTTGGAGAATTAACCCGCTCGGCCTGGAAGAATTTATTGAGTGCGCGCCCCGCGTGGGGATACCATTATCGAAACGACCGTCTCATCCCCGCGGAGGGCCCCTGGCCCACCGCTTTGCAACGCGCCTTGCAAGAGGGACACCCCATTCAGGAAGACGGGGAAACCCCTACGCTCACGCTGCCCTTGCAAGTACGCGGTAACACCATCGGCGCGTTGCAAGTTCGTAAGCCTGCCAATGCGCTGGCATGGTCACCAGACGAAGTAGGTTCCTTACAACAATTAACCGAACGGATTGCCACCGCCCTGGATAACGCCCGCCTGTACCAGGAAAGCCAGCGCCGCGCCCTGCAAGAACAAATTCGCGGGCAACTGCTCTCTAGCGTTCACCAACAAACCACGCTGGAAAAAGTGCTCTCCACCGCCGCGGAGGAAATTTATGACACTCTGGCGCTGGAAGAAATTACCATCCAGTTGACGCCCCCCTCAACCGGTGGGAATGATGCCCATGAATGACTTTCTGCTGTCTCAAATCACGCTCATTACAGCCGACCTGCTAACCCTGCTGCCCCTAGTCCTGGGTTTGTACGTGCTGGCGCTCAACCCGCGGGAACGCGCAAACCAAGTCACCGGCATCTACGTACTTCTCTTGGCCTTCATCAACATGGCGATGGCGGCTGTGTTGCGCAACGTCAACGCCCTGTTGACGCATTTTGCCCTGCAAGTCTTCGTCGGCTTAGCCCCGCTGGCTGGCCCGGCCTCGTTACTCATGGCGCTCTTCCTGCTGCAGCCAGAGCGCCTGCCAGAATTGCGTAATCCTTTGCGCTCTCGAGAAAGTGTCCAGCGCAGAATCCTGTGGCTGCTATGGGGGCTGCCCCCTCTCCTGGTGGTGATAGATGCGGTTCTCGGCACACACCTGCTTTTCACACCTCCGGCCCCGCCCATTGTCGAACCTACGCTCGCTCTCGCCGAAGCCGGGAAAGGTGCTTTGGGGGACCTTATCACGCTTCTTTACACGATTCTCCCCCCAGCCAGTCTGCTGATTGTCATTCCCGTCCTGATAAAACGCGGGCAAATTCCTGCCGCGAGACGTTCCATTGGCTGGATTCTATTTGCACTTACCGGGATGGCAATTCTGCTAGAGTCTCTGCCAACAGTGCCAGGCTCTCGCTATTACGTCATCCTGTTTGTCGATACACTCTACGCGGTGGTTTACACCATTGCAGCATATCGCCAGATATTTAGCGAACGTCTTACGGCAGCCCGCATCAAACTGCAACCCCGGCTCACTCTCCTGATTGTCGTCGTCGTGCTGCCTGCTCTGGCTCTCGTGGGCATTACGGCTAACGGGCTGGTGTATACCTTGGCAACCCGGAGCGCAGACGCCCGCTTGAACGACATCGGTACCCTCGTGGGGAACGACATCCAGCAATGGTTGGAATTCAACGCGGAGGTCCTGCAGGCCATGGCTGCTCAGCCCGAAATCATCAGCATGGACCCCTCGCTCCAGGAACCAATCCTCCGCAACATGGATGCCAGCCACGGATACATGTACCTGGTCAGCACCACCGACGTGTTGGGACGCAACGTAGCCCGCAGCGACGGCAAACAGGCCAAAGATTACAGCGACCGATTGTGGTTCCAGCGCGCCCTGCGGGGAGAACCGCTGGTAACACAAGTATTGATTGGACGCACCTCTCATCAGCCAGCCCTGGTTGTTTCCACTCCTATCCGCAACGAAGCGGGCAACATCGTAGGCGTCTTGATGTTTGCCAGCACACTGAACGATTTAAGCAACGCAGTGCTCCAGGCCCGGTTGGGAGAAACCGGTTTTGCCTACCTGGTAGACGAACAAAACCTGCTCCTGGCGCATCCCCAAATGTTCCAGACCCCAATTGACAAACTGGAGGATTTCAGTCAGGAACCTCCTATCCAGGCCCTGCGCTCGCAGACAAACCGCAGCACCCTGCTCTCCACCTACGAAGATGAAAACGGCATTCACTGGCGTGCCTACGCCGCGGTCTTGCCCAATGGCTGGGCGGTCGTCATGCAACAACAGGAGCAGGAATTTCTCATTCCGCCTCGCACCTTTGCGACTCTTTTGATAGGCTTACTGGGGTTGATAAGCATCCTGCTGACAACGCTGGTTTGGGCCAGCATTCGCCAGATAGCCGCTCCTGTGGAGTATCTTACCGAAACCGCTGAAGCCATCAGTGAGGGGGACCTGGAACGCAGGATTGACCTGCCCGGCGAGGATGAGATTGCCACCCTGGGGCGTGCTTTCAGCCACATGACCAATCGCCTGCGCTCTGCCATTCAGGAATTGGAAAAGAGAGTCGCCGAGCGCACTTCCGGGTTGGAACGCCGCACAACCCACCTGCAAGCCATCATTGAAATTGGACAGGCGGTCAGTACCACCCGGAATCTGGACGACCTCCTCAACCAGGCAGCCCAAAGCGTAAGCGAAAAATTCGGCTTTTATCACACAGGTATCTTCTTGCTCGACGAAAGCGGTCAATATGCCGTGCTACAGGCTGCAAACAGCCCCGGCGGAAAACGCATGTTGGCAAATGGGCACCGCTTGCTGGTCGGCAGACAGGGAGTGGTGGGATACACCGCCTTTACCCGCCAGCCGCGGGTAGCGCTCAACGTAGGGGAAGACGCTGTTCATTTCAACAACCCCAATCTGCCCGACACACAGTCTGAGGCTGCTCTGCCCCTCGTCGCTGGTGGAGAACTTCTCGGGGTGCTCGACGTGCAAAGCACGGAGACCAACGCTTTTAGCGAAGACGACATCGAGACTCTGCAAGCTCTGGCTGACCAGATAGCCATCGCCATTCAGAACGCTCGTCTTGTGGAAGAAACCCAACGCCTGCTGGAGGCACAGCGTGAAGCCGCCGGCCTCTGGACGCGCAGAATTTGGAAGCGGCAGGTAGAGGCACTGACACACCCCGCGGTCAAGCGCACCCCTGAAGGTCTCCGCCTGCTTTCAGAAATACCCTCCCCCCCGCCTGCCGAGCAACACGACCGGGGGCCGGAAGAAAGCCCCAAAAAAGTTTTCCTTGACCCCGAAGACCCTCGCCTCTTGCATGTCCCCCTCGTGCGCGGTGAGGTTGTTATCGGCTACTTGCAAGCCCGCAAACCATCCGATGCGCCCCCGTGGAGCGCCGACGAGACGGCCTTCATGCAAACGCTGAGTGACGAACTCGGCCCGGCGCTGGACAGCGCTCGTCTGTACCAGGAAACGCAAATCAACGCCTGGCAACAACGCGTCGCTCTGAACATCGCTTCCCAGATGCGGCAAAACCTGGAACTGGAAACCATCCTGCGGACTACAGTAACCCAGATACGGCAAGCACTCGATTTGTCCGAAGTACACATTCAACTTAGCGGAAACCGCGAGACAACGGCATGAACGCTTTAGAAAATCTCACCCCTCAGCAGCGCACCGCTCGTCTCTTCAGTTTTGGCGTGGCCGCTGTCAGCCTGCTCTTCCTGGGTTTGTTCTCATACACCATGCGCCTGGGCTACGCAGAGTGGCAGACGTGGACAATTTGGGGCGGACTCGTGCTGCTGCTGGCTACCAGCCTGTACGCTGCCCGTCTCAGTCGAGTGGGACGGCACGAATGGGGCATTCTCTCTATGCTGGGAGTCATGTTCCTGCTTGAGTTGGCCTCCAGTTTCCTCGTTCGCGACGTGGGCACCGCCCTGGGAGCCGGCATTGTAGCGATAACGTTGACCATTTCCGCCGGCACGCTACAGCGCAGACCTATCACCCGCATTTTCCTGACTTCCCTGGTCGTGGGGCTGCTCGCTACAATGGCCGATTTGCTCGCTCCATCCTGGCGCATGGCGCTTCCCAATGCCCAGTTGTTTGTTCTGGGATTCTCTGCCCTGGCGACAGCCGCCTTCGCGATTGCCACCCTTCGGGAATTTCGGGCCTACCCCCTGCCCACCAAATTGCTGGTAGCCCTCGTGAGTTTGACAATGGCTGCCTCGTTGGGACAGACCATCTTCACCTTGAGTTCCATGCAGAACGCGCTGAGAGTGAATGCGCAACAGGCTCTATTGGGTGCTGCGCAACAAAGCGCCGCCGAGGTAGACCGCTACCTGAACAGCAACCTGGCCACCGTAGAAGCATCCGCACAATTACCCATTCTGGCGGAATATCTCCAGACCCCCAAAGAAGAACGCACTACCAGTTCTTTGGATAGCGATATCAACCAATTCATGCGGAACCTGCGCTCAGCCGACAAGAAGAACATCTCCGGATACATCTTGGTGGACAGCAATGGGCAAGTCGTAAAAGACACCACCGGCTACATGTATCCCTACTCGGCACACACCACATATGCCCAACGCGACTTCTTCCAAAAGCCGATGGAGACAGGTCAGCCGTATATTTCCCTGCCCCAATTCTCCATCAAACCAAATCCTGCTACACCCTACTTCTACCTGGCAGCCCCAATCAAGACCCCCCTGGAGGGAGAAATCGTGGGAGTACTGGCTGCCCGCTTCCGAGCTGACTCCCTCCAAAACCTGATTGCATCTCAAAACGGGCTGGAAGGTGCGCATTCTTTTGCGGCTTTGTACGCTCCGTTGGCAGGCAACCTGGTTCAGTTAGCACACGGTACCCGCCCCGAACTGACTCATGCCCTGGTAGGGCCAGAACAGGTCACCACGCTGGTTTCCTTGCAAAACAAAGGCTATCTTTCGCTCCCCTACATGACAACGCTGACCCTGGAAGACACAGCACTGTTGCAGGCCTTGCAAAATGAGACAGATGAGGCGTTTTTTACCGTCGCATCTTCCTACGCCCTTCCCGAAGGCCAAAGCGACACCGGCCCTTTCCAGGGCGTCCACATTTCCTTGCAAACCGCGCCATGGATACTGGCCTACTACGAGCCGCAAGGCGCTATCCTGGCTGGATTACGCGACCAATTACGCAGCAGTCAGATAGTCTCTATCGGCATTATCATCGCCGCCACGCTGCTGGCCGTTTTCTTGACCCAGGTTATCTCACGCCCCCTGACCCACCTGGAACAAGCCGCTCGCAGTCTGGCAGAAGGCAACCTGGACGTCCGCGCCCCCGAAACCAGCGACGATGAAATCGGCCGCCTGGCAAATGCGTTCAACAGCATGGCCGAGCAACTGAAAACCACCCTGGACGAGATGGAGGAACGCATCGCACGGCGCACAGCAGAAGCAGAACGCCGCAGCGGGTTGATTGCCACGGCTGCCAGGGTAGGGCGTGTCGCCAGCCAGATTCGCGAGCCGGAACGCCTGCTCCCCCAGGCGGCACAACTCATCAGCGAGCGCTTCGGCTTTTACCATGTGGGTATTTTCCTCATAGATGAGCGCGGCGAATACGCCGTGTTGCAAGCCAGCAACAGTCTGGGCGGGCAGCGCATGTTGGAAAAAGGGCACAAACTCAAGGTAGAAGACACCAGCATTGTAGGGTACGCGGCCAAACACCGGCAGCCGCGCATCGCCCTGGATGTCGGTAAAGACGCCGTGTATTTTGACAACCCCAACCTGCCCAACACGCGCTCGGAAATAGCCATCCCGCTGGTCGTCGGTGATGAGGTCCTGGGAGTGCTGGACGTCCAAAGCACGGAGCAAAACGCCTTCAGCGAAGAAGACGTTGAAATCATGCAATTGCTGGCCGACCAAACCGCGATTGCGATTGCCAACGCGCGGCTCTTCGCCCGCAATCAGCAGGCCCTGGAGGAAATTCGCCGCGCCCACGAAGATGCAACCCGAAAAGCGTGGCAGACCTTGCTCGATGGCGTACAAGACATCTCTCTGAGCAATTTCGGGACGGAAACGCTGCCAATCGAACCGGTGTGGGACCCCGCCAGCCGGCAGGTTGCGGCCAGCGGACGGCCTCTGGCCGCCTCCCAGCCCGACGAAAAAGGCCGTTATCGCTTGATTCTGCCCGTAGAAACCGGCGGGGTTACCCTGGGCGTTGTTTCGGCCTACAAAGAGGGACTCCCCTGGAGCGCGATTGAAATCTCGCTTCTGGAGAACATCCTCCGTGAATTGGGGTTAGCGCTCGAAAGTTCCCGCTTGTTCGAGGAAAGCCGGCGGCGTGTTCAATTGGAACAGGCCAGAGCGCAAGTCGTCACCCACTTGCGAGAAACGCTGGATACACAGGCTATGCTCCGTATTGCGGCTCAGGAAATCCGTAAAGCGCTGGATTTACCCGAAGTCAGTGTACGAGTGGCGCATCCCTCATCATCCGACGAGCCGTCCGCTTCTGCCGCGTAAATTCTCCATGCAGAAATTTCTCTCGGCTGCTCTTCTTTTGTTCTTCCTCACCGGCTGCGCCAGCAGCAGGCTCCGCTCGCGCGGGGCGACTGTCCCTTTGCGTGTGCAGTTGAACCGGCAACACAGCGTCAACTTCGCCGGTTATTACCAGGCCGAGGAGCAGGGCTTCTATGCCAGACACGGGCTAAGGGTCTCCCTGTTGCCCGGTGGAACACGCGGCGAAACCATATTCGACCCCGCCGAAATCCTGCTCTCAGGGCAAAGTGAATTTGCGGTACTCTCATTCGCACAATATCAACGTATCGCCGCCGATGAACGCCAACCCCTGGTCGTGCTGGCGACCTTTCAGATTTCTCCCCTGGTTTTCATCTCCTTTCAGGAGCAAGGCATCGAGCGCATCCAGGACATGTACGGCAAACGGGTCGCCATCCCTTCTCCAGATTGGCAAAACGTGGTGAACCGCGTTCTGGAGAACGTCGGCATGTCCCCGGAAGACATCACCCAGGTCTCTCTGGACACCCCGGAGATGGATGATTTTTACCGCCAGCGCGTGGATGTATGGCCCGGTTATCTCACTGATGAAGGCGTGCAGGTACTCCTGGACGGCTATCGCGTCAACACGATTTTTGCCTCCAACTACGGCTGGAACACTTATGAGGGACTGCTGGTCACCACCCAACCCTATGCCTCTGCCCACCCTGAAAATATCACCGCCCTTGTAGATGCCACGCTGGAAGGGTGGCACTATACTTTTGCACACCACCGAGAGACTGTAAGTTTGCTGACAGCCCGCTACCCGGAACACTCCCGTCTGTACTATGAACTTGGCCTGGAGTACCTCCGCCCCCTGGTGGACACCGGCGAAGTGCCCCTCGGCTGGATTGATTACACCCGCTGGAGAACCCTGTTGAATTTGTCAGATACGAATTTTCAGGGATACGATATGCGCTTCGTGGAAACCGCGCATCTTCAGGAGTAGAAACTCAATATGGAATCCACCCCCATCTCATCCCCGGAAAAGCGCAGGTTGAATCGCATCTACATCCTGCAACGCATATCGTTGTTCGCGGCTATCGTTCTGTTAGGCGATACTTTGAGTTACCTGCCCGTGTACCTCCGACATCCGGAGTGGTGGCAGGTACTGGTTGACATCATCACCACGGCCATCAGCGCGGGCAGCAGTTTTCTGGCCTACCGGGCATTCCAAAACGGGAAAATGCGCACCGGGTACCTCAGCGCCTGGATGGTTCTACTGCTCCTTCCTCTTGCTGCATCTCTGGTCAACACGGGCCCTCTCCCGCTGGTGGCTATCGCTCTGGTTGCTTTCTTGCTGTTCCTCGTGACCTGGCCGGACCGCTGGGAACGGTGGCTCTCTGCAACAGCAGGGTACATTATCTTCATCCTGGTTCTCACTTTTCTCCTTCCCATTCCTGCTCTCACCCCCGCACAAGCAACCTCGCTGACTTTTTCCGACACACTATCAGCCATTCTCGTTGCTTTCCTGATTCTTTACGAACTTATCCGCTGGCTACCCAACCTCAGCATCCGCAGCCGGCTGCTGGTCACTTCCCTCGGTGCAGTATTTGTCCCCCTCGTTATCGTCACCGGGCTCTCCGTATACTTCGCCCTGAGCGGAGGCCGCCAGCAATTGCTAAATCACTTGACTTCCGTAGCGCAACTCAAGAAAAACCAGATTGCGTTGTGGGAAGAGAATATCAAAAGTCTGGTCGAAACCCTGGTGAACGACCCGCAGGCCTCGACCCGCTATCAATACCTGTTGCAATCCGGAAACCAGGCCCAGCAGGCCACCGCTTTTTTGCAAGTAGACCAACAATTTCGGCAATATATCGCTACTACCCCGTATTTCGAAGAATTGTTTATTTTGTCACCCGATGGAAAAGTCGTCTATTCCACAGACCCGCGGCGTCAGGGCCAAATTCTCTCCAGTGCCACGTTCTTCCAACTGGGTTTGCTGGAAAGCACCATCCAGCCCCCCGTATACGATACACTCGCTCGCCAAAACGCAATCATCGCCTCCAGCCCGATACGAGACCCCAACGGCAAAACCATCGGAGTCGTCGCTGGACGGGCCAGTCTGAAAGTACTCGACGACATCATGCAGGAACGCGAAGGATTGAGTGAGACAGGGGAGACTTACTTGGTCGGCCTCAACCACGCCCTGCTTACCAGCGCTCGCGGGGCCGATACGGTCTTTGGGGGCGCATACGTCAACACGGAGGGGGTGCGCCTGGGGATGCAGACCAAAGGTCTCGGCAGTGCCCAGTACACCAACTATGCCGGCGAAGAAGTCTTGGGCGTCTACGCATGGGTTCCCGAACTGCAAGCCGTTCTCCTGGCGGAACAGGAAACCTCCGATGCCTTCGGCGAGGTATACATCTCCCTGCTCATCTTGGGCGGTCTGGCTCTCGCCGGAAGCGCTTTTGCCGCTCTCATGAGCCTTTACATCACCCGCGGTATCAGCGAACCACTGAACGAATTGGCCCAAATCGCCGGGCGCATCGCTTCCGGCGACATCGAAGCACAGGCTCCTGTACGCAGCAACGACGAAATTGCCGCCCTGGCTGCCGCTTTCAATGCGATGACCGCCCGCTTGCGTTCTCTGATTAGCACATTGGAAAAACGCGTCGCCCAGCGCACGGAGGAAGTAGAAATACGTTCCCGGAGAGTGGAGACGGTCGCACAAATCGGGAGCGCGATTGCATCCATTCGCGATATGGACGTTCTTTTGACCCGCATCACGCATCTCATCAGCGACCGCCTCGGTTATTACCACGTGGGCATCTTTCTGCTGGACGAGAGAGGCGAATACGCCATCTTGCGGGCAGCCAACAGCGAGGGCGGACAACGCATGTTGGCCCGTCAACACCGCCTGCGAGTCGGGGAAACGGGCCTCGTGGGATACGTCACGGCCCACCGGCAGCCGCGCATCGCCCTGGACGTCGGCGAGGACGCCGTGTATTTCGATAACCCCGACCTGCCCGGCACCCACTCCGAAGCAGCCCTCCCGCTGATTTCCGGCCCCGCCTTGCTGGGCGCGCTGGACGTGCAAAGCACCGAACCGAATGCCTTCGCCGAGGAAGACATTCATATCCTGCAATTACTGGCCGACCAACTGGCTATCGCGATTGAAAACGCCCATTTGTTTGCGCAGGCCCAACAAGCCCTGGAAGAAGCCCAGCGCGCTTACGGAGAACTCAGTCAACAAGCCTGGCTGCGCCTGCTGGAAGAAGGCGTTCTGAGCGGCGGCTACCGCAGCGGGAGTCAGGGAGAGGAACCCCTGAAAAGTGCGGAACCTCTTCCCCCCCTGGCCCGGCAGGCTATCCAAGAGAAGACTTTTATCCAGCAAACCGATGGTGATGTTCAACGGGTCGCCATCCCTCTGCAAATTCGCGGGGCCACCATTGGGGTGGTAGAAACATACAAACCGCGGCAGGCAGGCCGCTGGTCGCCGGAAGAATTGGAAACCTTGCAAAACATCGTCGCCGAATTGGGCGACGCCCTGGAAAGCGCCCGCCTGTACACCGAAACCAGCCTGCGTGCAGAGAGCGAGCGCCGCCTGGCAGAAATTGCCGCCCAAGTGCGCTCCAGCCTGGATACTGAAGATATTTTGCAAGCCGCCGTGCGCCACATCCAGCAAGCCTTTGCCCTGGCAGAGGTCGAAATCCGCATGGAACACCCCGCCGAGGAATGAAGATGCTCTCACGTCTGCGCTCTTATCTCCGCCCCCCTGTCTTTGAAGATTCACGACAGGATTATGCATCCAGGCTGCTGCATTATTCGCTGCTCGTAGGCATCCTCCTGACAAGCGGCCTGTCGCTCGCCATTCCCCACATCAATGTGCCCTCTCCGGTACTCGCTCTCAGGTTATCGCTGGGAGCATTGGGGCTTTTTCTGGTAAGTTTCCTCCTGCTCCATACAGGTTACGTCCGGGCATCCGCTATCCTGGCAGTGGGCAGCAATCTGGCTGCTTTTGGCATCGGCGGATTTCTCCACGGCATCGAATCGCCCGAAATCATGGGCATCCTGCTCTCCCTCGTTCTGGGCGGCATTTTGCTGGGCAGCCGGGACACCATCGTGCTCGGCATATTCAGCCTGTTCATCGTGTGGGGCATCGCCTTGACCTCAGCGGAGAATCTCAGCGCTGCACTCCCCTACGCAGGGTTTTACACCTTTATCTTTCTCATGAGCACTTTCGGTTTGGCGCTCTACCGCCGCGGGCTGGATACCGCCCTGGATGAACTGCAAGAGAAGCAACACGCCCTGCTGGAACGCAACGCGGAACTTGACACGCTGAGGCAAAGTATGGAGGCCCAGGTAAAAGAGCGCACCCGCCAACTGGAAGAACAAAGCGCCCTGATGGAGCATACCCTGCGCGCCGCCCGGCAGATAGCAGGTATTCGGAGCACGGAAGCCTTGCTCGAAACTGCCGTCACCCTGATACATCAGGAATTCAACCTGTACCACGTCGGAATCTACCTGCCCGATGCTACCGGCGAATACGTCGTCTTACACGCAGCCAGCAGCGAGGGAGGACGCCAATTACTGGCACAGGGGCACCGTCTCCGCGTTGGGAGTGAGGGAATCATCGGAACATCGGCAGCCGCCCGCCAGATTCGCGTCACCGCCGACACGCGCTCCGACCCGCTTTATCTCAGCGTCCCCGAACTCCCCGATACCCGGTCAGAAGCGGTACTGCCATTGTCGGTCGAAGAGAAACTCCTGGGTGTTCTCGATATTCAAAGCGACCAACCCAACGCCTTTACCGAAACATCGGTCACCATCCTGCAATACCTGGCCGACCAGATAACCAGCGCTCTCGAAAGTGCACACCTGTACACCGAAGGGCAACGGGCCTTGCGCCGCGCTGAACGCGCCTACGCCGAAATCTCCTCCCGCAGTTGGCGGGAATTCATCCAACGCGCCCCCTGGGCCGGTTTTCGGACTGTCACAGGAGAAGTAGTGCCGCTTCACAAAGACATGGAGGAAGACATTCCTCCGGAGGTGTGCAACACTATCCGCTCCGGGCAAGTGTATACCGAAGGCGACACGGCCATTATTCCTATCCAGGTGCGTGGACAAACCATCGCCAGTTTGCGTCTGCGAAAGACAACCCGCTCTGCCTGGGGCGAAGAGGAACTCCATCTGATGCAGGCCGCCAGCGACCAGATAGCCCAGGCGCTGGAAAGCGCCCGCCTGTACGAAGAATCGCAGAAACTCGCCGCTCGCGAGCAATTGCTCAGCACCTCCACCGCCCGCATGCGGGCTACGTTGGACCTGGAAAACGTGCTGCAAACCGCTGTGCGAGAACTACGCTCTGCTCTGGGACTTTCCGAGGCGGAAATCCGCCTGGGAGCGCCCCCATCTGCAGAACAACAAGCCCCCGCGGCGCCCGAGAAGGCCCAATAAACCCGCACATTCCACGGCTGAGAGAGACCTCCCATGCGAAATTCTCCACAGAGGCTTGCTAACCAGTAGTAGGCAATATCATGTTCAAAACTTTACGAACGTTCTTCACCCCCCCCGCATACGAAGACCCGGAACTCAACCGCCAGGCCCACTTCATTACCCGCATCTTGTATGTGATATTCGGCATTGCCGGCCTTGCTATTCTGGTTGCGCCATTCGGCATCACCAGGCCAGAACGCGTGTTGCCTACGGCGGTCATCTTGCTCATCGCAGGGGTCGTGGTACGCCAGTGGCTGCATCGGGGCCGTATCCACGCTGCAGGCAGATTGCTCAGCGCAGTAGCATGGGTCATCTTGACCTTCGCCCACGTACACAACGGCGGCATCCACAGTCGCAGTCTGGTAATGTACATTCTGGCCGTTATGATTGCCAGCCTCACCTTGCGTTTCTGGGAGCGGGTGGCCTACATTGCCATAAGCACGGGCACCATGGGACTGTTCATCTGGTTGGAAAACACGGGACGTTACGCCTTCCCCCAAGGCTCGTCCGACCCCACAGGGACGGTCTTCGCCATCGCGCTCACCATGATTGGAGCAGATGCCCTCATCCAGATTGCCCTGCAAGACTTGCAGCACACTATCAGCCGCCTGCAAGAGAACGAACGCCGTCTGACCGAGAGCAATCAGGATTTGCAGGCCAGCCGCGCTTTGCTGGAGGCCCGCTCTCAGGCATTAGAGGAGCGTACTCGCGTCCTTCAGCAGCGCAGCCGCCAATTGCAAATCATTGCCGAGTTGGGGCACGCCGTTACCGAATTGAACGACCTGGATGCGATTCTGGAACGTGCCGTGGAACTCATCAGCCGGCGCTTCGCCTTTTACCACGTCGGCATTTTCCTGACCGATAGCAACGGCGAATACGCCATCCTGCGCGCTGCCAACAGTCAGGGCGGCAAGCGGATGCTGGCGCGCAGCCACCGCTTGAAAATCGGGGAACAGGGCATTGTGGGCTACGCGGCCGCCCGCAGACAAGCCCGCGTCGCCCTCGATGTTGGCGAAGACGCTACCCACTTCAAAAACCCCGACCTGCCGCACACACGCTCCGAAATGGCCTTGCCCCTCGTCACAGGGAAGGCACTTGTTGGGGTTCTGGACATCCAAAGCACCCAGGAGAACGCCTTCACCCAGGAAGACGTGGATACCCTCCAAATTCTGGCTGACCAACTGGCGGTCGCTATCCGCAACGCGCTGCTCTTCGCCGAAAACCAGCGCGCCCTGGAAAACGCCCAACGCGCCTACGCCGAGAGCACCCGACAGGCCTGGGCGCAATTCCTGCACAGCCGGCGACAAGAGGGTTACTTGTGTGACGAACTGGATATGGTCAGTCCGGTAGGCGAGGCGTGGCCTCCCGAAATGCAGACCGCTTTGCAAGCCGGGGAAAGCATTCTGGTGGATGCCTCTACCCTGGCCGCCCCGGTACAGGTGCGCGGTCAAACCATCGGCGTCCTGCGCTTGCGCAAATCTCCGGATGCCCCTCCCTGGAACGCTGATGAACGCTCCCTGGTGGATGCCTTGGCCGAGCAATTGGGGCTGGCTGTGGACAGCGCCCGCCTCTACACTACCACCCAACGCCGTGCCGAGCGTGAACGTCTTACCGCGGAGATTGTCAACCGCATTCGCGCCAGCAACGACCCACACGCTATTCTGCAAACCGCGGTTCAGGAACTGCGTCAGGCGCTGGGCGCATCCGCCGCGCAAGTGCTTATCCAACCCGAGCAGTAACGTAACAGCCAGGAGTTTTACCCATGCCCCATGTTATCGCCATAGCCAACGAAAAAGGCGGTGTAGCCAAAACTACCACCGCGCTCTCGGTTGGTGGGGCGCTGGTAGAAATCGGGTACGAGGTCTTGCTGGTGGACCTGGACGCCCAGGCCAACCTGACGCTCGGCGTCGGGTTGCGGCCAAATACGCTCCGGCGGACGATTGCCGATGTCCTCCTCAATACCCGTTCGGCACTCAGCGCCAGCCGCGAGACCGACTTACCCGGCCTGGACATCATCCCTGCCAACAGCGAGATGAATACCGCGGAGCGCTTTCTCCCCATCCGCCAGAATTATCAATTCATTCTGCGTAATGCGCTCCACAACCTGCAATTGTACGATTACGTCTTGCTCGACTGCCCCCCCTCCCTGGGAGCAGTTACCTCCAACGCCTTGATGGCTGCCGAATGGCTCATCATTCCTACCCAAGCGGAATACTTTTCCGCCTACGCTCTCCGCAACATGCTCCAACTCATCCAGCGCATTCGCCAGGACGGCAACCCCGCCCTGGCCTACCGCATCCTCATCACCATGCTGGACCGCCGCAACCGCATCCACCGTACCATTGAGAAGCAGATTCGGGCCAAGTTCAAAGAACGCGTTTTCCAAACCGTCATTCAGATAGACACTAAATTGCGCGAAAGCACCGTGGCTGGCTTACCGGTAACCCATTTCTCTAAATCCAGCCGCAGCGCACAGCAATATCGGGCATTGACTCAGGAGTTGATTCAATATGTCGAAGAAGCAGAAACGATTGCGTAACCGCCTGGAGGACCTGTTCACCGACCTGGAGAGCGGTGCACCTGCCGGGGAAAAACGTTCCGGTATGCAACCATCTCTGCAAGGATGGCGGTGGCGCGCCGATACGCAAGGACTCTTCACGGAATGCAGCCCTGCATGTGAAACCCTGCTGGGTTATCCGCCAGACGCCTGGATAGGCAAACCCCTGGGATTTGCAGCCCTCCCCCAGGATGCCCCTCGGATTCAATCCGCTTTGGGGGAAGGCTCTTTCCCGTTAGAGATTCGCGTCACCCTGCGCGCCGCAAACGGAGAAACCCACCCGGCCCTGATGCACATCACCCGCCATCCCGACGAAGGCTACCACGGCTATACGCAACTCCTGAGTCCGTCTACCCCCGCGCCCGTCCCGGCCTCCGCAGTTAGCGCCCTTTTCTCCGGCAATGTCTTCCAGCAAACCGGCATTCGCGTTGCCGGTGAGCAGATAGAACCGGCGGAATCTCCGCTAACCCCCGCCGCGTCGCGCAGCCTGGAAACCCTGGATGTGGTTGCCCTACCGTCCGCTCCCGATAATCCTGCCGCCCTGGCCGCGCCTATCCGCCTGCAAGACCGCCCCATTGGCGTCGTCGAGGTGGTGGATGAAGACCCCCATCGCGTCTGGAATGAGGACGAAGAGCAACTCGTTGCTCAGGTGGTGGACCAACTCTCCCTGGCCCTGGAAAACGCCCAACTCTTCCAGCAAGTGCAGACCGCCTTGAGCGAAACCGAAATGCTCTACAACATCGTGAGTGTGGCGGCGCAATCGCTGGATGTGCAGGAAGTCTTTCAGGAGGTCCTGCGGCAGATTACCACCATTACCCACATGGATATGGGCCTCATCAGCATGTACGAGCGGCAGGAAAAGCGGCTCGTGATGACGGCTTCCCGAAACCTCATCCCTGCCATGCAAGCGCGGCTGGAACAAAGCATGGAAGGCACCCTGTGCGAAATTACTTACCAGACGGGAGAAATTCTCAACATTCCCAATCTGGAAGACGACCCGCGAGAAACATCCCAGGCACTTGTCTCGTCGGGGATTTATTCTTACCTGGGCATCCCGCTCCAGGCACAAGGGAAGACCATCGGCACCCTGTGTACTTTCAGCCACGACCCGCTTGCCAGCCAGCAGGTCAACATCGAATTGTTCCAGGCCGTCGCCCAGCAGGTAGGCGTAGCCATCGAGAATGCCCGTCTCTTCCAGGAAACTCAGTTGCGTGCCGAGCAGGAACGCGTGCTGAGCGAAATCATCGCCGAACTCAACCGGCGTGAAGACCCCAAGGAGGCTTTGCCCGCCATTCAGGAGTACCTGCACCAGATTTTGCCTGTGGACCTCTTGACCATCTCATTGACGGAAGGCCCCGGCAAACTCCGCATGTACAACGTCATCACAGACCAAGAGCACTTCGTGCAACCAGGTGAGTTGCTTCCTCCGGGTACCGCTCCCGGCTGGGCTGCCGAGCACGGTCAATCCGTTTTCGACGCCCGCATGAGCGCCCAGGAACCGCGCTTCATCGAGGACCCCGCACTGTTGGAAGAGGGGATAGAGACGCGCTTCGTCATCCCTATGCAAGTAGGCGAGCGGATTCTCGGCACGTTGAACGTCGGTTCCCGCCAACCCGAAGCCTTCCCGCCCACCGCCCGGAACATCATCCAGCAGATAGCCAATCAGATAACCCTGGCGTTGGAGCGCTATCGCCTGTTTGAGGAAAGTCAAAAGCGCAGCGCAGAACTGGCGATTCTCAATGAAATGGGCAACGCTCTGACCGCCCTGCTCGACGTGGACGCTGTTCTGGAAACGGTGCATGAGTACGCATCCCGGCTGGTGGATACCCGCAACCTCTACGTTGCGCTATACGACGAAGAAAAGAGCCTGATTGATTTTCGGCTGGTTTACCACCACGGAGAACGCCGTACAGGGGGCGTTCGAAAGGGCGGCAACGGTCTCACCGAATACGTCTTGCGCACGCGTAAAACATTGCTCATCAACGAGGGAACGCGGGAGCATATCGAGGCCCTGGGAGTAGATGCCATCGGAACGGTGGCTGCATCCTGGCTGGGAACGCCCTTGACGATTGGCAACCGCGCCATCGGCGTTATCGCCATTCAGGATTACCAGCGCCCCGCAGCCTACGACGAGCATACCGTAGAACTGCTGGAATCTCTCGCCAGTCAAACGGCCATCAGCATCCAGAATGCCCGGTTATTCGAACAAACCCGCCAGAACCTGGAAGAAACGGAAACGCTGTACCAGGCCAGCCGGGCTATCGGGGAAGCCAGTAACTTTGAAGACCTTCTCCGAGGCGCGGGGCTGTTGGGCCGTACTTTAGGCATGGCAAGTATCGGTCTGACCATCATCCAGGAGACAGACGAGGACGGTGTTCCCACTCGTGGCGATATTTATATGCTCTCCCTGGACAAGATGGACTCCCACAGCGAGCCGCCCATACTGGGTTCCCCCATCATCAACCGGGAGATGGCCAAACGCATCATCCAGGACCCGGATTTCGTCCTCATTTACAGCGATATTGAAGACCCCGATGAAGACATCCCCCAGCACACACGCGAACTGCTCAGAACGAATGGATTACGCGGTTCAGCCACCCTGGGACTGAGCGCCCGCGGCGAACCGCTGGCCTTCCTCTCTTTCTCCAGCGCCCGCCCGCTCACCGACTTGCCGGAACGCCACCTGCGGCGTATGCGCACCGTTGCCGACCAGATAGCCACCCGTCTGGACAACATCCGTCTGGCAGAGCGCACCCAGGAAGCCCTCAACGAAACCAGTACGCTGTACCAGTTGAGCCTGCGTTTCAACGCCGCCAGCGGGATTGAAGACATTCTGGAAATCCTCAGCCTCCCCAACATTGCCGGGGACACACCTAACGCCGCTCTGTTGTGGAGGCCGGAGCGGGATGGGCAGGGCAATCTTACCGGCATCACCCTGACCCACAGTTGGCACCGCGAGGTGCGCCCCTTCCCGTTGGAAGTCGGCGGCACCCTCAAAGCCGAAGAAGCCCCGTGGGTAATCTCCCAACTGGAACACTTGACCAGCCCGCAACTGATAGGCAATGCAGAGCAGGGTATTCCAGACGACAAGTTGCGTTCCCTGGTGTTGGAGAGCGAAGCGCGAGGCATCGTCTTTTTGCCCCTGATGCTGCGCAACGAGCACCTGGGTGTTATCAGCATTTTGTGGCC
>DRKV01000372.1 GCA_011051635.1 Chloroflexota bacterium
CCATCACATCCACGAAGTTGTTCCCGCCGGAGGGGTAACCGCGCACCGTCCCGCGGGCGACGGCGAGTATCATCTTTCCGCTGGAGGGCTTGATGTCGCAGGCCCCAAACATGTAGGCCGGATTCACAACCACGGCTTCCAGCCCCTCGGAGGCGGCCTGCAAAACGGCCTGCTGGGCCAGGTATTTGCTGCGGGCGTAGGGATTGTCCAGCCCCAGACGCGCCCAGTTCCAGGGGGTAGTTTCATCGCTGACCTCCCCTTTTGGCGGCAAGCCGATGGCGTCCACAGAGGAGCAGAATACGAAGCGCCGGACGCCGTGCCTGCGGGCCGCGGTAAGCATGTTTCGGGTTCCCTGAACGTTGGTAGCGTAAATGGCTTCCGCCGCGAAAGGCCACATGGAAACCTGCGCCGCGCAGTGATAGACCCGCTCAATCCCCTCGAAGGCCGCGCTCAGACTTTCTTTTTGCAAAATATCGCCGATGACGTGCTCCACGCCGGGAACATTCCGCACGTAAACGGCCTTTTCCGGGGCGCGCAACAGGACGCGTACCCGCCGCCCTTGCGAGGCTAGCAGGCGCGTCAGATTGTTGCCCAACAAGCCGCTTGCGCCGGTTACCAGGTCCATCAGGAACCTCCTTCCGAGGTCACTTTAGCGCGAGGGCGTGAACAACGTGGTGTACAAAGGTTAATTTTTGGTGAATCTTTTGGGCGTTGACTCGAACGCGCACCTGTTTAGCCCCAAGTCACCGGAATCATCAGAGGAGGCAGGCGAAGGCACAGCCCGATTTCCCGCCTCGCCCTCACGGGCGCATCAGAAAGGGCAGGTAAATGCGGGGCGAGACCTCCGGCGGGATGTAGTGCGGGCAGGCCGAGGGAACCAGGGCCGGCCCGCCGGCATCTCCGTTGCGGAGGTTGTTCTGGCGGCTGGTCGGCCAGGGCATCCGGTTGGGGTAGTAGGGGGCGGACAAATCCCAGACGTAGAGGGCGTTCCCCATGCTGGCGGCGGCAATCTCCACGTCGCAGTCGCCGTCCAGGTCGGTGAGAGTCGGGGCAGCGCGTACCCCCTGGATGCCGCCGCGTTCCGCCGTCAGGGGGAGGGGGAAGCCGTTCAGCGGGCGTCCGAAAGCATCCAGGGCGATGATTCCCGCCTGGGCGTTGGCGCTCCCGTCGGGGCTGTAAGTCCCGAAGACGAGGTCCACCCTGCCGTCGCCGTTCACGTCGCCGACCGCCACCTCGCTGGCGAATAACGTGCGCCCTTGGGCGTAGTCGTACTGCCACCACAGGGAGCCGTCGTCCTGGTAGGCGCGTAACGTGCCGTCGAAGAAGGGCACGATGATTTCAAGGCGGTTGTCGCCGTCCAGGTCGGCCACGGAGGGAGCCTGACTGGGGCCGTATTCCGGGTAGAGCGGCGCGCCGGACAGGGGAGCAGTCTCCCAACCGGGGAAGCGTTCTCCTTCGGGGGTGACCACCAGCACGCCGGCGGCTACCACCGCATGTCCGGCATCGGGGGAGCGTACCTTGCCCACAGCAACGATTTCCACTTTTCCGTCGCCATCCAGGTCGGCCACCACCGGCGCGGCGCGGGTGAACTCCAGGTAGGGATGTACGTCCCAGGTGCCGAGCGCGGCGTCCACGAAAGAGCGCACCGGCCAGCCGGGGAGATAGGCCCCGGAGGCATTGTAGGCGTGCAGGTAGAGGTGGTCGCGCCCGGTCAGGGCCTCGGCCAGGCCATCGCCGTTCAGGTCGGCGGCGGCCACCTGACCCCAGATTCCGGCGGTGCGGTACCAGGTGGGATAACCGGAGAGAAGGCTTCCGTCAGCGCTCCAGGCGTACAAATTGCGGGTATCCTGATTGAAATCTCCGCTGTTGGCGGCGTTGTTGCTCGTCCCGGCGAGGATTTGCAAGCCGTTGCCGGGCAGGAGTTTCCCGGCGGCCACGCTGTACACTTCGGCGCGCCCTACCCCCAGGGCGGCGTTCCAGTCCATTTCTTTGGGCCAGCCGGGCAGGAGCCTCCCGTCGCTGTGCCAGACGTACACCTTCCCGCGCTGGCCGGGCTGGTTGCTCACCCCCCGCGTCCCGGCGAGGATTTCCGGAGAGCCGTCACCGTCCAGGTCGGCAATCACCAGCGGGCCGTTGATGCGCTCTCCGCTGCAATCCGGGCCGCTTGTGTCCAGGGGGAAACCCTCCACGGGAGCGCCGTCGGCGTACCAGGCACGCACGCAGCCCCCGTAACCGGCGGTCAGAATCTCGAGGCTGCCGTCGCCGTCCAGGTCGGTTACCGCGGGGGAGCCAAAGGCAACGGTACCAATTTTGGATTTGGGGAAACCTTCCAAAAACGGCACGCCCTCACGGGCCGCGTCCGCTCCCCTTCCCATCCAGAAAAACAGTCCCACCAGGGGGAGTATCCACCATCTTCGAAACCATCGCCTCGCGTTCATTGCAATACCTGTTTCCAACAATCAAAAAAATGCCATAAAAATCGCAAGGAGATGATACGTCAGAATGGATGTTTTGCCAATCCGCCATTGGTACCAGAGGTTGCATTTCGGATAACATCTGGTACACTGGAACTGCTCGTTTCCCAAAGGAGGCTGTTATGAATGTCCCCGTTTTCTCGCAAAGAGACCCCCGCTGGAAGGACGAAAAACTGGGCTTTTCGCAATCCACCATCGGCGAATTCGGCTGCCTGCTGGCCGATATGGCTATGGTGGCCGCTTATTACGGCTTCGACGTCACTCCCCTGAGTTTGAACAAGAAGATGAAGCAGGCAAACGGCTTTCAAGAGGCTTTCATCATTCCGGCGCGGCTGCCCGCCGCCCTGCCGGGGATGGTCTTTCGGGATTACCGCCGCTGCCGCAACCAGCCCGCGCCGCTGGCCGAAATCAATGCCGCCCTGAAACGCGGCCATCCCGTCGTCGTTGAGGTGGATTACGCTCCCAGGAGCGGTCTGCAAAGCCACTGGGTCGTGCTTTACGAGAAGCGCGGCAAGGACTACCTGATACGCGACCCCTGGCCTTACCCGCCGGAGAAAGAGGAAGTCACCCTGCTCTCCCGTTTTGGCTTCGCGGGCAAGGCCGCCGACGTCATCCTGGCCGTCCTGTGGCTGGAAGGTCCCGCCTCTGCCCCCGAACCGCCCTCCGAGGATACCGTCGCCAGTTTTCCCCTCTTCGTGATGGCGGAGGATTTGGCGCTCCGCTCCCGCCCGGAGGTGGCCGCCGATACCCTCATCACGCGCCTCCCCCTGAACACCCGCCTGGATGTGCTCACCACGGACGAGGAGGCCGCCCGCAAGGTGGGCATCGTCGGAGAGTGGCTGCCCGTCCGCACCCCGGACGGAACCCGCGGCTACACCGCGGCCTGGTATCTGAGCCGCACCGAGCAAGAGGAAGAAGAGACCCCGGAGGAGCCGCCGCCAGAAGAAACGGTTGCCAGTTTTCCGGTTTTCTCCGTTGTGGAGGATTTGGCGCTGCGCACCCGGCCCGTAGTGGCTCCCGATACCCTGATAAAACGTCTCCCCCTGAATACCCGCCTGGAGGTGCTCACCACGGACGAGGAAGCCCACCGCAAAGTGGGGACGGCGGGAGCCTGGCTGCCGGTGCGCACTTCCGACGGGACGCGGGGCTACACCGCGGCCTGGTATCTCTCCAAACAGCCCGTCCAGACCCAGCCGCCCCCGCCGCCCTCGGGAGACAAACTGCGCGTCCGCACCACCGTCGAGGGGCTGACCCTGCGCTCCCGCCCGCGCATCCTGCCCGAAACGGTGGTAGGGCATCTCCCCTTCCACACCACCCTGACCGTCCTGGGCGATGCCGGGCGGCAGCGGCCCAAAGTCGGGGCGCTCAACAAGTGGCTGCACGTGGAGACCCCCGCCGGGCAGCGCGGTTATGTGGCCGCCTGGTACACCGAGATGCTCCCCGCCGAAACGCCCCCGCCCGCGGATGACGATTCCCTCACCGTGCGGGTGGAGGCCGACAACCTGGCCCTGCGCTCCCTGCCCCGCGTCGCCGATGAAACCCTCATCAAGCGTCTTGCCCTGAACACGCCCCTCCTCGTCCTGGAGGACGCCGACCGCGCCCGCCCCAAAATCGGTCAGTTCGGGCGCTGGCTGCTGGTGCGCGACCCGCAGGGCACGGAAGGCTACGTCGCCGCCTGGTATGTGAACGTATGAAACTTACCCCCCAAGAAGTAGAACACATCGCCCGCCTGGCGCGGCTGGAACTCAGCGAGGCGGAAAAGGCCGCCTACCGCGAACAACTTTCCGCCGTTCTGGAATACGTCGCCCGCCTGCAGGAAGTGGATACGAGCGCCGTCTCCCCCGCCGCCGAAACCCTGCCGGGGCAAAGCCCGCTGCGCCCCGACCGCGTCGAGCCGCCCCTCCCCCGCCAGGCCCTGCTTGCCAACGCCCCCGAGACCCGCGAGGGGCAGTTCCGCATCCCGCCGGTTTTTCCTCCCGCCGGCGAAGCCCCGGAGGAACAGGATGGGTAGCGCCTTCCCCTCCCTCGCTGCCCTGCAAACCGCCCTGCGGCAGGGCGAACTCTCCAGTGCGGAACTGGTGGAAACCTGCCTGCGCCGCATCGCAAGCCGGGATGCAACCCTGCGCGCCTTCCTGTGGGTGGATGCCGCAGGAGCGCGCCGCGCCGCCCGCGAGGCGGATGCCCGCCTGGAGGAGGCCCGCCGCACCGGAGAGACAGCCTCCCTGCCACCCCTCTTGGGGATTCCGCTGGCCGTCAAGGACGTTCTCGCCGTGAAGGGGATGCCCGCCACCGCTGGTTCGCGCATCCTGGAAGGCTTCGTCCCCCCCTACACCGCCACCGCCGTGGAGCGCCTGCAAACCGCCGGCGCCATCGTCCTCGGCAAGACCAACACCGACGAGTTCGCCATGGGGTCTTCCACGGAGAATTCGGCCTGGGGAGTGACGCGCAACCCCTGGAATCCGGAGCGCGTCCCCGGCGGCTCCAGCGGGGGCAGCGCGGCAGCCGTGGCGGGGGGGCTGGTCCCCGCCGCCCTGGGAACCGACACCGGGGGCAGCGTGCGCCAACCGGCCTCCTACTGCGGCCTCACCGGACTGAAGCCCACCTACGGACGCGTCTCCCGCTACGGGTTGATTGCCTACGGCTCCTCCCTGGATACGGTCGGCGTTCTGAGCCGCTCGGCGGAGGATGCCGCCCTGTTGCTCTCCCTGATGGCCGGGCGCGACCGCCAGGATGCCACCAGCGCCTCCCTGCCCGTCCCCGCTCCCCGCCTGGAAGGGGATGTGCGCGGCCTGCGCATCGGCCTGCCGCGGGAGTACTTCATCGCCGGCATCCAGCCGGAGGTACGCGCCGCGGTGTCCGCCGCCTTGGAGGTCTTCGCTTCCCTGGGGGCGGATGTCGTGCCGGTCAGTTTGCCGCACACGGAGTACGCCCTGCCGGTTTACTACCTGATTGCCCCGGCGGAGGCCTCCGCAAATCTGGCCCGCTTCGACGGGGTGCGCTACGGGGTGCGGGAGCCTGCCGATACGATGTGGGAGGTCTTCACCCGCACTCGCGGGGTGCGCTTCGGGGCGGAGGTCAAACGGCGCATCATGCTGGGGACCTACGCCCTTTCGGCGGGTTACTACGAGGCCTACTACGGGCAGGCGCAAAAGGTGCGCACCCTCATCCGGGGGGATTTCGAGGCCGCCTTCACCCAGGTGGACCTGCTCGCCGCGCCCGTCGCCCCCACCACGGCCTTCCGCATCGGAGAACACACCGCCGACCCGCTGGCGATGTACCTGGAGGACATCTTCACCATCACGGCCAACCTGGCCGGAATCCCCGCCCTGGCCTTTCCGGTGGGTTTCGACGGGCAGAACCTCCCCATCGGGATGCAGTTGATGGGGCCGCACTTCGGGGAGGCCGCTCTGCTGCGCGCCGCACACGCCTATCAGCGGGCGACCGACTGGCATCTGCGCCTGCCGCCGTTGGAGGACGCGGGCCGAGAGGCAGGGGATGGGTAGGGGAAGGCACTGCCATCCCCTACTCCCCGTCAAATCTTGTGTGATGAACGTAGTGGATGCAGTGAACGCTGATGCTCGCTGATTTACGCGGAAGAAGCGGCGAGGGAAGCATTTCTCCCTCGCGAGTCCCCCGAAGTTTCGGAAACTTCGGGGGACTTTTGGTGTGTGCAATTGCGCTTTCACGGGGGTTGCAAACCCGTGAAGTTGGCTTTCGTCAACGTATCACCAGCGGGAGGTAGATGAAAAGCGTGGAAATCGGGCCGGAGCCGGGAGGCGCCTCGAAAGCGCCCATATCGCAAGCGGCTGTACCGTCGTCGTCTCCGTCAATCGGGCGGGCTACGCCGCGCTGGTCATTTGGCGGGCAAACGGTGTCCGTGCCCGCGTCCACCGCCGGGCTGCCCGGCAGTAAAGAGAGCGTATGGCTGAAACCACCGTTATCCGCCAGGGAATCCAGCATGGGGTCGCTCCCAATCAGGTTGCCGTCAATCCCGTCGCTCAGGTCAGGGCTGGCCTGGGTTTCGACCAGACTGTAAGTGACGCTCATCGCCGAGGTGGAACTGGACGTGTGCCGGAAGTCCTCCCCTTCGTTGTCGGCCAGGATGGTGTTGACCATAATCAGCGGCGTATCGGAGGCCGCGATGAACAACCCGCCGCCCTGTCCGCCGTAGGTGAGATTGTTGGCAATAGTCACGTTGTACAGGGTCAGATTCGTGCCGCGGTGGTAGATGCCGCCCGCATTGCGTCCGGAGCCCGGTGTACCGGCGGTGTTGTCCGAGATGGTGACGTTTTCCAGCGCGACGTATCCGGCGGACATGTAGATTCCGCCCGCATAATAGGCGAGCGCAGCGTTGTGGGCGATAAGTCCGCCGCGGATGACCAGACTCCCCGCGGTGAGGGCCACACCGCCGCCCCCGCCCCAGGTTCCCTGGGCGGTATTGCCCGTGATGGATACCTCGGTCAGGGTGGCTGTTCCGCTGCCCCGGGAGGGAGAGCCGAAGACCAGCCCGCCGCCTTCGCCGTTTTGGGCAGTGTTGTTCTCAACCGTGAGGCGGGCGAGTTCCACGGTTGCCTGGTCGGCAGCCATCCCGCCGCCGCGGGATGCCGCGACGTTCCCGCGCAAGGTGACGTCTGTGCCTCTCACGGTTCCGTTGGTATAGATGCCGCCGCCTTGTGTACCGGCAGTATTGCTGATGAACTGCGTCCCGGTCAAGACGACCACGTTACCGGATTGGGCGTACAGTCCGCCCCCGCTGCTGGTGGCGGTGTTGCTGATGAACACGGTGTCGGAGATGCCCACGGTGCTGGCTCTGATGTGGGCACCGCCGCCCATGTGGGTGAGGGTCGCATTGCGCCCAATCGTGGCAGACTCCATGTGTACGACGCTGTTCGCGACGTATATCCCGCCCCCGTAAGCGCGCGCCACGTTGTCGGAGATGGTGATATCCGTGAGAGTAAACGTGCTTTTGTCAATGTGCACGCCCCCGCCGGAGCCGTAACTGTCCCCCGAATCTGCCCGATTGCCGCTGAAGGTGGCGCGTTGTATCGAACCGGAGGCATCCGTGACGAATAGTCCGCCGCCATTCAGGGTGGCATAGTTACCGGTAAAGGTGATGTCGCTCAGGGCGGGATTGCTGTTATTGGCAACGCTCAAGCCACCGCCGCCGCGATAGGCCATGTTGCCGGAGAAAGTCAGGTTGCGCAGGGTGGGGCTGGCGTTGTCGAGATACACGCCGCCGCCTTCGCCCACATCCCCGGGGCCGCTGGAGCGTGACCACCCCGCCGTAATGATGAAGCCGTCCAGCACAGCGGTGTCATCCACATTCGGAGCGTAAACGATGGTGTACGTGTTATCGCCGGCGAGTTGAGACCACGTTTCCGCGATGAAATTGCCATCGTCGTTGACATCGTTGTGGTCAATATCGCCGGAGAGAATGGTGAGGTTGGCTGCCCAATCACGCTGCGCCAGGGCAGTTTCGGTGGCAGCAAAGCCGCCGTAAAGTTCCACGCCGTTCTTCAACACGAAGGAGTTGTAATTCTTGGGGTTGGCAGAGATATCGGGGTAGTAAACGCCCTCGGCAACCCATATCTGCGTACCGCTCGTGGAAGCGGCCAGCGCGGCCTGGAGGTCGGTGTACGCATCCGTCCAGGAAGTGCCGTCATCGGCACCGGTAGCATCCACGTCCACGTAAATCACACCGGCCATTGGTTCCTGCCCCGCTGTGTAACCTCGTGCCAACGGGAAAAGCAGCAGGGAGAGGGCGATAGGGACTGCAAAAATCCATTTAAGCGTTTTCATAAGTTTATCCTTTTTTTGTGAGGGGCCCGGCAAATGGTGCCCGGCACTGAGGGAACGATTACAAGTATTCCGGTATCGGCACCCAAAGCATTTTGGGTCACTCCATCATGGTCTCTGCATCGCCGTCATCAATTCAGCCAACTGCCTGCGAAGGAAGGCTTCCATGGGGGTGAGATGGACACCAAAGGCGCGGGCCGTTCCCCGCATCTCCACGGGGGAGTCGAAGTAATCGAAACTGGCTGCGAGGGGCCACATCGCCTGCGGCAGGCCGGGGAGGGGCTGCCCCGGCGGGACACTTCGCACAGGAATGTCCCGCTCCAGAATGCGTCCGAAGGTGCTGGCCGCATCCCGGAAAGAGACGGCTTCGGGCCCGCCAACCACCAGACGGCGGTTTCGGGCGGCAGGGTGCTCCAGGGCGGCGAGGATGAAAGCACCCACATCGCGCATGGCGACGAAGGCATGCTTGCGTCTGCCGCTGCCGACCACCGTGACGGGCAGTCCCTGCAAGGCGGGCAGCATGACGACCTGCGTGAGCCACACGTCCATGAATGCGTTGGGGGCGATGATGGTGTACGCCATGCCGCTGTCCCGCAGGCAGGCTTCCGCGGCGGCTTTTGCCGCCAGGAAGGGGAACGGGCTGCCGGGCGCGGCGAACTGGGCGGAGACGAAGACGAAGTGCTTCACCCCGGCGGCCCGTGCCGCGTCGATGAGAGCGCGGTTGCCCTGCCGCTCTACCGTCTCGACCGTGTCCGCTCCGCCCCGCGCCGCGGCGTTGGCGGTGGTGATGACGGTTTCCGCGCCCCGGCAGGCTTCCGCCAGCGAAGCGGGGTCTTTCAGGTCGCCGTAAACCGGCTGCGCTCCAGCGGCGATGAGCGCCCCGGCGGGCGTAGCCAATCCCTGCTGCGCCAGTTCTTCCGAGGGGGAGTGCTCGCTCACCAGGATGCGCACAGGCCAGCCGCCCCGGAGCAGACGTTTCGCCACCAGACCGCCCAGGCAGCCGGTTGCACCAACGACAAGAATCATGGGAAACTCCTTTGGGGGTTACCGATAAAGATGGAATATGCGGTTTCATTGTATGGATGCAGCGTTTGACAGGCGTTTCATCTGCCG
>DRKV01000373.1 GCA_011051635.1 Chloroflexota bacterium
CGGATGCGCCAGGACGAAATCCTGAACTACGCCGAGCGCCTGGGAGAGTATCGCCGCTTCTCCGACCCGCGCTTCTACAAAGGCGTGGAGTACGCGGACATCGTCGAAGCCCTCACCCGCCGCCGCGTCGCCGAACGCTTCGCCGCCAACGGCCTCATTGCCGACGACCTGTACGTCAACGTGCAGCCTCTCTCCGGCGCGCCGGCCAACAACGCCGTCTATCACGCCCTCCTCCAGCCCGGCGACACCCTGATGGGCATGGACCTCTTCCACGGCGGGCACCTCTCCCACGGCTCGAAGGCCAACCGCTCCGGGAAACTCTACAACGCCGTCCACTACAGCGTGGACCCGGAGACCGAACGCCTCAACTACAACGCCATCGCGGCCCTGGCAGAGGAACACAAGCCCAAAATCATCGTCGTCGGCTACTCCTCCTACCCCTGGAGCGTGGATTGGGAGAGATGGCGCGCTATCGCCGATTCGGTAGGGGCTATTCTCATGGCCGACATCGCCCACGTGGCCGGGATGGTCGTGGCGGGGGCTTACCCCTCGCCGGTGGGCTATGCCGATGTCATCACCTTCACCACCCACAAGACCCTGGCCGGGCCGCGCGGGGCCTGCATCATCACCCCCCACCGCACCCTGGCCCGCAAACTTGACCGCGCCGTCTTCCCCGGCGAACAGGGCGGGCCGCACGTCAACGTCTTCGCCGCCATCGCCGTCGCCATGAAACTGGCCGGCAGCGAGCAGTTCAAGGCCATGCAGCACCAGATTGTCAGGAACGCCGCCGCTTTCACCGAGCGTCTCCGGGAGCGCGGCTTCCGCATCCCTTACGGCGGAACCGACACCCACCTGATGAACCTGGATTGCAAATCGGTCACCGGGCCGGATGGCACGCCCCTTTCCGGCGACATGGCGGCCCGCATCCTCGACGTGGCCGGCATCGTCGTCAACCGCAACACCATCCCCGGCGACACCTCCGCCCTCCGTCCGACGGGCGTCCGCATGGCCTCCCCCTGGGTCACGCAGCGCGGCTTCAAGGAAGCCGAGATGGAAGAACTGGCCGACATCATCGCCGACCTCTTCCAGGCCGTCACCCCCTACACCTTGCCGGGACGCCGCCGCCCCCTCCTGCGCGCCAAAGTGGACTTTCTCTTCCTCGAAGATGCCAAAATCCGCGTCCGCCAACTGGCCGAGCGCGCCGGGATTGATTTCGTCCCCACCCGCCACGGCTACCCCCACTTCTACTACCTGGACGACGACACCTCCGCCGGCGAGGATTGGGACGCCCTCGACCTCTACGGCGAGCAAGTGCGCGCCTTCCTCAACTTCGCCCTCACCAGCGACATCGAGGCCTTACAGCCCGGTGAGAGCCAGCCGACCCGTCTCAACCTGCCCCAGGGAGCGGTGGAGGGCTACATCACCTGTCTTTCCCCCACCGAATTCCGCCTCAACCTGCCTTCCAAAGACCTGCCTCTGGCCGCCGCCTTCCTGCGGGATTTGAGCGAGGGCTACATCGCCTTCGATGAGGATTTGCAGCGCAAGATTCCCGGCCCGGTAGTGGTGGCGGATTCCACTGCCCGCCCCGAACCGCGGGTGACCGGCGACCCCATCGGGGCGCGCAAACCCTGGTTTATCGGTATCCCCGAAAAGGGCGCGGGGGACCCGCTGCCTCCCTTTGCGTGGCGCGAACCTCCCGAAGAGGAATCCAATCTCAAACGCACTCCCCTCTACGCCCTCCACAAAGAGTTGGGCGCTAAAATGGTGCCCTTCGCCGGTTGGGAGATGCCCGTCTGGTATTCCTCGGTCGTGGAGGAGCATCTGGCCGTGCGTCAGGCCGCCGGTCTTTTCGATGTCGCTCACATGGGCGTGTATCAGGCCGAAGGACCGGACGCCTGCGCCTTCCTGGATAGCGTCTGCGGCAACCACATCGGCAAGTTGAAGGTGGGCGAATCGCTTTACACCCATTTCCTCGACCCCGATGCCAACGTGATTGACGACCTGCTGGTTTACCGCCGCGACCAGGAACGCTACATGCTGGTGGTCAACGCCTCCAACGATGACAAAGATTGGGCCTGGTTGAACGCCGTCCGTGAGGGCCGGGTGCGGGTGGACAACGAGCGCCCCTGGGCGCGGGCTTACGGGTACAACCTCACCCTGCGGAACCTGCGCGACCCCAAAGAGGGCGACGACATGCGCGTGGACATCGCTTTGCAGGGACGCCTGGCCCGCGACATCCTTCTCTCCCTGGGCTGCGACGCCGAAACCCGCAAGCGGATTATGAAACTCAAGCGCACCGAGTTGTGCGAGGCCGAGGTGGGCGGCTTCGATTTGGTCGTCTCGCGCACCGGCTACACCGGCGAGAAGATGGCCTTCGAGTTGTTCGTCCATCCCGACCGGGCGGCGGAACTCTTCCGGGCGCTGTTGGATGTCGGTGAGCCTTACGGCCTCAAGCCCTGCGGCCTGGGGGCGCGCGATTCCCTGCGTACCGAGGCCGGGCTGCCTCTCTACGGGCACGAGATGGGCGGGGGTCTCAACCTGGGGGTGGGCGAAGCCGGTTTCGGCAACTACGTCAAGGTTTACAAGCCCTGGTTCATCGGGCGGCAGGCTTTCCTCCGCCGCGAAAAGGAACGCTCCGCCGTGGTGGTGCGCTTCCGCTTCCCCGAAAAGGGAACCCGCATGGCGCACCACGGCGACCCCGTGCTCGACAAGCGCGGCAAGGTGATTGGCGTCGTCACCAGTTGCGCCGTGGATATGGACGGTCTGCTCACCGGTCAGGCCTACGTGCCCCTCAAGTACGCCGTCGAAGGCACGAAACTTTACATCTACCAGGGCGCGCCGAAGAAGGCCCTCAAATCCCCCGCCGACCTTCACACGGGCGACCGCACCGTCCTGCCCTCCGAGGCGGTGGTCTTACCCCGCTTCCCGAAACTGTAACCTTCTAAAGCCTCCCCCAAAGGGAGGCTTTTATTCTCCCCCTCTTCCCCCTCCCTCTCTCCCTCCCTCCCTCCCTCCCCCTCAGGGGGAGGGTTGGGGTGGGGGCCTCCCCCTCAGGGGGAGGGTCGGGGTGGGGGATTTCCCCCGTCACCTAATCACCCACTCACCCATTCACCCCTCTCCAACAGGAGCCGTGCCATGTACTCCGATACCCTGTGGGATTACCGTTACGCCCAACGTACCCAGCGGATGAAGAGTTCTGCCATCCGCGAACTGCTCAAACTGACTCAGCAGCCCGACATCATCTCCTTTGCCGGCGGCTTGCCCGCCCCGGAGTTGTTCCCCGTGGCCGAAGTGGAGCGCGCCTCCAAAATCGTCCTCGAAAAACACGGGGCGCAGGCCCTTCAATACAGCACTACCGAAGGCTTTCTCCCCTTGCGGGAGATGATTTGCCGCCATACCCGCCGTTACGGTCTCTACGTCACCCCCGAAAACGTGCTGATTACCTCCGGTTCGCAGCAGGCCCTCGACCTGTTGGGCAAAATCTTCATCAACCCCGGCGACCGCATCCTGGTGGAGAACCCCACCTACCTGGGCGCTATCCAGGCCTGGAACGCCTACGGCGCGGAATACGTCACCGTGCCCTGCGACGAATACGGGATGCGCACCGACGCCCTCGAAGCCGCCCTGCGCTCCGGCCCCAAGTTCATCTACGTCTTGCCCAACTTTCAAAATCCCACCGGCGCCACCCTGGCGCTGGAGCGCCGCAAGCAGTTGATAACCCTGGCCGACCAGTACGGCGTACCCATCATCGAAGACGACCCTTACGGGCAGTTGCGGTATGAGGGCGAACACATCCCCTCCGTGGTGGCGCTGGATAGCGAGTATCGCGGCAACAACCACGCCACCTACTCCGGCAATGTGATTTACCTCAGCACCTTCTCCAAGACCCTCGCTCCCGGTCTGCGCCTGGCTTGGGTGGTAGCCCCGCCGGGGGTCATCGGCAAACTGGTACAGGCCAAGCAGGGCGCCGACCTCCACACCCCGACCTTCAACCAGATGGTGGGCTACGAGGTGGGGAAGGGCGGTTTCATTGACCGCCACGTGCGCGAAATCCGCAAAGTGTACGGAGCGCGCCGCAACCTGATGCTCGGCCTGATGGACGAACTCTTCCCGCCCGGTGTGCGCTGGACGCGTCCCCACGGCGGCCTGTTCTTGTGGGTCACCCTCCCCGAAGGACTGGATGCCGCCGAAGTCTTCAAGGTTGCCGTGCGGCGCAAGGTGGCTTTTGTCCCCGGCGCGCCCTTCCACGCCGTAGGCGGCGGAGAGAATACCATGCGGATTAACTTCTCCAACGCCCGCCCGGAGCAAATCGAGCAGGGCGTCGTCCGCCTGGCGGATACCTTGAGGGAGATGCTTCTGGGGGAGACCGCGGTGTAAATTTCAGATTTTTCTCAGACATCGGAAGCCTTCAAGACTTCCGATGTCTTGAGGGTATTGAACGTGCCATGAAAAACATCTGGATGTGGTTGATAGTCTCGCTTCTTTTGGGGGGCTGCAACCTGCCCTCCGGGGAGCGGGCGGTAACGGAACTCCCTTTGAGTGGGCTGCCCTCCCCTGGGGTAACGCGCCCCTCTCAAAGCGCGTCCGCTCCCACCCCTACTTCCGAGCCTTCCCCCTCGGCGACGCTTACGTCTACATCTACTCCCCTGCCTCCTACCGAAACGCCCGTTCCGACGGAGACTCCAA
>DRKV01000374.1 GCA_011051635.1 Chloroflexota bacterium
GAACCTGGTACCTGCACGGACAGAGCGGCGACCTGCACAGCGTCGTCCTTCTGCGCGGCGAGGCCGAGGCTTCTCCGGGGCCGCATCCCGCCCTGGCCGTCACCGTGAACCTCAAACGTGGGCAGAGCGTCGAGGTGGTCTGGGCGCAAGCCGCCGCCGCCACACCGGAGGCTGCCTATCAGCAAGCCGCCGAAATTTTGCAGCGTAACCCCCAGGCCGACCGGACGCGGGTCGAACTGCTCAACGCCGGGGTGGTAGAGATACAAACCGGCAACCCCGCCTGGAACCGGCTCTTCGCCCTCGGCAATCAACGCGCCTACGGCCTGCTCAGCGGCGCGCCCCCTCACCTGCCCCATCCCGCCCCCGTCCTCAACCGCCATCCCGACCACGGCTATTCCGCCCGCGGCGACGGGGGCGATTACCCTCCCGCCTGGCTCAACGGCCACATCCTGTGGAACGCCGCCTACCTGGCCTCTTATTTCCTGAGCGGCTACCCCGAACTGGCCGCCGGCATCATCGAAAACTTCATCAGCCGCCAGAACCCCGAAACCGGCGGCATCCCCAACAACCCCAATCAGACGAACAGCAGCGCCGCTATCCTGGCGACCCCCATGCTGGCGAGCCTGGCCTGGCAGGTTTACCTCCGCCTGCGCCGCAAAGATTTTCTGGAGGGCGTCTTCGACCCCCTCTACCGCTCCCTGCAAGCCTGGCTGGACGAAGACCGCGACGGCGACGGCCTCCCGGAGTGGCAATCCCTGCGCCAACTCAACCTGCTCGACCACCCCATCTTCGCCCACTGGCACCCCTGGTCGCAGGGCGCGGCCCTCGCCACGGTCGAATCCCCCTCCCTGCTGGCGCTTCTGTACCGCGAAAGCGTCTCCCTGCTGCGTATGGCCGACGTTTTGGAGCGCGACACCGTCCGCCCGGCGCTGGAGGCCATCCGCGATAACCTGCAAAGCGCGGTGGAGGCCTCCTGGGATGAGACCGAGGAGACCTACCTGAACTGGGACCGCGACACGCATTACAGCCCCCCGGAAGAAGACCTGGGAACATACCGGGCCGAAGGCGGCTACCGCCTGGAAAGGGACTTCTCCCCCCCGAAACGTCCCGTTGCCCGCCTGGATTTCGAGGGCACGCCGCCTTCGGGAGTGCGTCTCGCCCTGGAGGGCGAAGCCCCCGACGGCTCCCCCCTGGAAATCACCTTGGCCGGGACCGCCTGGCGCTGGCACCCCGGACGCGGGGACGCCACTGCTCCGCAGGTCTTCCGCCGCCTGACGAGCATCCGCATCGAGAACCTGCCGGAGGGCGCTCAGCTCCACCTCGCCACCACCGCCCTGCGCCGCCAGACGGCGGATTTGCTCCTGCCCCTGACCGGCGGCCTCGCCGCCCCCAAACGCGCCCGCCGGCTGATAGAAGAAACCCTGCTCAACACGGAGAAGTACTGGCAGCCGCACGGCATCCCGCTCGCCCCCTGGCATCAGGCTCCCGCCCGCCCCCTGCAAATGGTCTCCCTGCAATGGAACACCTGGATTGGCTACGGCCTGCTCCGCTACGGCTACCGCCAGCAGAGCGCCGAACTGGTCACCCGCCTGATGGACTCGCTGGGGCGCGACCTGGAAAACCGCGGGGCCTTCGCCCAGCAGCACCACTGCCGCACGGGGGACGGAGAAGGCGAGCGCAACACGCTGGAGAGCCTGCCCCCCCTGGGGCTGTTCCTGGAAACACTGGGGGTACGCATCTACACCCCCTGGCGCGTGCGCCTGGAAGGGCGCAATCCCTTCCCCTGGCCGGTGGAGATACGCTTTCGGGGGCTGCATATCCGGCGCGGCGCAGCCCTCACCGAAATCACCTTCCCCGACGGCCAGCGCGTCACTGTGGACGACCCCGCTCCCTGCATCGTGCGGGCGGAGTAGCGTCGGGCAAGGGGGGAATATCGTGCCAACGCGAGACCTCCGAGTTCTTGGAGAACTCGGAGGTCTCATGCCGCGAATACGGGCAAAGCGGCATCATAAAAGCGGCACGGCCGAGCAGCCCTACTCGTGAAATTCCTCCACCTGGTAGGTAAAAACTTCCAGCGGCTTGCGCCGCCACAAATCGGGGGATGCCCCCATCTTGAGGCACAATTGGTTGAGAAACTCCGCCCCGTCGGGAAGTTTCTCCCACACCTGGGGGAGGAAAGTCGCCCGGCGCAGCCCGTCGCTCAGCACCACTCCATCCACGCCGGGACGCAATTTGCGGAGCAAATCTTCAGGTGAAGTGTACTCCAGCGGCAGGGGGGAAGTGAGCCGCGAAATTTCAATCTCGATTTCGGGCAGTTCTTCCGGACGGACGGGCGGGAAGCGGTAGTCCTGGGTGGCGGCGGCGACGGCGTGCTCCTGCACATCCAGCGCCAGCGGCTGGTAGGCCTGCAACGTGCCGATGCAGCCGCGTAGCGCCCCCCGCCGCGTCAAGGTGACGAAAGAAGCCCCTTTTTCGCGCAGGCGGGGCGGGAGGGAAGGCAAATCCACACGGGGCAGAGGTCTGCCCCGCACAGTGGAGGTAATGGAGTCGCGCGCCAGTTTGAGCAACAAGGCGCGTTCTTCGGGGGAGAGAGGCGTATCCATAGGCCTTACACCAACGAACGGTACTGCCGGTCGAAGTACAGCAAGGGCGCGCCGCGGTCGAAGGCGCGCGCGGCGACCACCTCGGCCAGAAAAATGGTGTGCGTGCCCGCCGGAACGGCCCGAACGACGCGGCAGTCGAACCATGCCAGACTACCCTCCAGCAAGGGCGCGCCCGTCACCAGCGTGGCCGTGGAGAGGCCCGCGAAACGGTCGGCATCTTCCGCCTCGCGTCCAGCGAAGCGGTTGGAGATTTCTTCCTGCCCGCGGGCCAGCACGCTGACGCCGAAGTGTCCGGCGCGCTCCACCAGGGCGTGCGTGCGGCTCTCCTGCCGCAGGGCAACCAACACCAGGGGCGGCTCCAGCGAAACAGAAGTGAACGAACTGACGGTCATGCCATGACGTTGGCCGTCCACCGCGGCAGCGACTACGGTGACACCCGTAGCCCATTTACGCATGGCTCGACGAAGGTCTTCGGAGAGTTTCATGTCTTCATCTTACTGCGCCTGTAACGGAACGTCAAGACGCGAACTTGTCATCCCTGTCCCTTTAAGGTACTATCTGAACATGCTGCGACGGATTATCAGTCAAATTCTCCTGGTAGCGGCAGGTGGCGCATTACTTGCAACCCTGTTCACCGCCCTGGGTTCCCAGAGTATCCTGGCGGGAGACGCCCTGCCCGCCCCCTACGCCCTGCCGACTCCCGAAGGCACGCGGGAGAGCAACGGGGACTCTCCCCGCGCCCAATTGCGCATCGGCATCGTTTCAGGTCACTGGGGAAACGACTCGGGGGCCGTATGCCCGGACGGGTTGACGGAGATGGAGGTCAATTTGACGATTGCCTCCCTCGTGCAGCAAAAACTTTCGCAGGAAGGCTTTACGGTTGACCTGCTCAAGGAATTCGACTCGCGCTTGCAGAACTACCGCGCCCAGGCGCTGCTCTCCATCCATGCCGATTCGTGCCAGTACATCAACGACCAGGCCACCGGCTTCAAGATTGCTCCCGCGCTGGGCAGTTCCCAGCCGGAACGCACCGCCCGCCTGACGGCCTGCCTGAAGGAACGTTACGCAGCCCGCACCGGCCTGTCCTACCACAACAGCGTCACTCCCGACATGAGCAGTTATCACGCCTTCAGCGAGATTGACCCCGACACCCCCGCGGCCATCATCGAGAGCGGCTTCCTCAACCTGGACCGGGAAATCCTCACCCAACAGCCGGAACTCATCGCTCAGGGTATCGTGGACGGCCTGCTGTGTTACCTGTACAACCAGCCGATAGAGCCGTGAGGACGTGCATACGTGTCACGTATCACGTGTCACGTACCAAGTGTCAGGTGCGAGGTGCGGCGTACAGTGTGCGACGTGCGATGTGCGGGGTGCGACGTGCGGCGTCCTAACCCGCAACTCCTAACCCGCAACTCCTAACCCGCAACTCTTAACCCGCAACCCCTAACCCCGCAACCCTTAACCCCACAACCCCTAACCCACCTCCCCCATGCCCCTCTCCCACCACCACGCCCTGCGAAAGGCCAAAGCCGCGCTGCAACGCGGGGAACGCCGCGCCGCCCGCCGCTGGGCCGAACGCGCCGTAGCCCTGAATCCCGAAAGCGAGGAGGGATGGCTCCTGCTGGCCGCCGTGGCCGCCCCGCGCGCCAGCGTGACCTATCTGAATCGCGCTTTGCGCCTCAACCCCTCCAGCGAGCGCGCCCGCAAGGGACTGGCATGGGCTTTGCAACGCCTGGAAAACCGCCCGCCGAAGCGCGAAACGCCCGTTCCACCGCCGCCCCCTCCACCGGTTACCGCGCTCTCCGCCGTGAGCCGCGCCCAGGCTTTGCCCCTCCCCGCTCCCCGGCGCTCACTCTGGATGCCTTTTGTGCTGGGCGCGGCGTTGATTCTCCTGGCAGGGGTTTTGCGCCCCCTGATGCCTTCCATCATCGCGGCAGGGAAACCGGCGGCCCGCGCTCTGGCGCAGGTCTTCATCAGTCCCACCCCAACCCCTACGGCCACTTTCACCCCCACCCCGACTTTCACCCCGACCGCCACCTTCACCCCCA
>DRKV01000375.1 GCA_011051635.1 Chloroflexota bacterium
AACGAGTCGCGCAAGAGAGTACAGGAATTGCTCAAGAGGGAATATCCGGAGTCCTTCCAGAAATGGCCTGTCATCCCCGAACCACAGATGTTCTTCCAGCCGCGTCGCATCCGCCACCTGACACAGCGGCTGAAATTGGTGGATGGCGATATGTTCTTTTCGCCTATGCAGACGCTTACCATCAGCGTCAACACGGTGGGGGTGATGGGCAAGGGGCTGGCATCCAGAGCAAAATACCAGTTCCCCGATGCGTATGTGGTGTATCAGGATGCCTGCAAGAAGAAGTTGCTTCAACCGGGGAAGCCGTATTTGTATAAACGGGAGACCTCTCTGGACGTGGCGCTGGCCGATGAGCCGTATAACCTCACCAATGCAAACCGGCGCACCTGGTTTTTGTTTTTCCCAACCAAACGGCATTGGAGAGAGGCTTCCCGTCTCGCAGATATTGAGCAGGGTCTCCGGTGGATAACAGAGAATTACAAGCGGGAAGGAATAGAATCCCTGGCCCTGCCGGCCTTAGGGTGTGGGCTGGGTGGGCTGGAATGGGGGGTTGTAGGGCCGATGATGGCACGCTATCTCGGTAAATTGGACGTGGAAGTTCACATCCATCTCCCTTTGGAGCGCTCCATACCGGAGGCGCAACTGCGCAAGGAGTTCCTGCTGGGTACTCCGGACTAGCGGAGGCAAGCCGCCGAGCGAGATTCCATGCGCCTCAAGCCAATACAGCACTGAGAACAGGATACGACATTATGGATTTCATCACTTGTCCCTGGTGCGGGCAACGCAACCCTGCGGATGCCCTGGAATGCCGCTCTTGCGGCGGCCCCTTACCCGTTTCCGGTAGCGACCCCGGCCCCGAACCGCCTCCGCCGCCGCGTCAACTGCCCAAAGGATACAAGAACCGCGTCTTGTGGAAGAACGCGCCGGGTAACGTGATTGGCCTGGTCTTTGCCGTCATCGGGATAAGCCTGCTCTGCGTCTTCGCCCCCGTTGGTCTGATAAGCGGGCTGCTGCCGATGCTCTGCATCGGCGGGGGAATAGGAGTTATCTTCGCCCTCATCGGGGGCGGGCTGCTCTACACGGGGGTCAGGAACGGCCTGAGGAAAATCCGTCCCTACGAACTCGGGCGCGCCGCGGTAGGTGAGATAACCGAAATCTATCGGGATACCAGCATGGAGGTCAACGGGCGCAACCCGTGGGCGGTGCGTTACCAGTTCGAGGCGGATGGGCAGTTATACGAAGGGAAGGCCTCTACCTGGAAGTACGCCCCCAATTTGCATAAGTCCGGCGACCGCGTCCATGTGCTCTATCTGGCGGAGGACCCGGAGCAAAACGCGCTCTATCCCCCGCTGGGGTAGGCGCGCCCCGGTTTGCCGAGCGCATCCAGAACTTCGATAGGCAGGTCGGCACAGGGGGAAGCGGGAAACTCTTCCGGGAGCATCGTCCAGAGCATTGCATCGTGCCATCGCCCGTCGTGGCGTTTTGTGCGGGCGCGCAGGGTAGCCTCGTGGGTGAAGCCCAATTTGCGGGCCACCGCTGCGCTGGCGTGGTTTTCGGGGTCGCAATGGATTTCCACCCGCGCGGCGCGGTGAAAACGAAAGGCGACCTGGGTCAGCGCGGCGGCGGCTTCGGTGGCGTAGCCCTCCCCGGCGGCCTCCCGGCGAATCCAGTAGCCGATTTCGCGCACATACGGCTTGCTGCGGAGGTGCAGCCCTGTCCCGCCCAGGACGGCGCTTTCGTCGCGGGTGAAAATGCCGAAGGTGTAATCCTGGTCCAGGTCGAATTTGCCGCGGCAGGCGCGCAGATAGGCGACGGTCTCCTCGGGGGAGCGGGGTTCTTCCCAGGCCCAATCCAGCCAGGGGCGGAGGTACGCAATCGTCTCCGGGGTGAGGGCCGCCCGCAAAAGGGGCGCATCGGCGGGATTCCAGCAGCGCAGGGTCAGGCGGGGGGTGCGGATGAGGTAGGTGTCAACAAGTATCACGTATCAAGTGTCAGGTATCACGTGCCAGGTGTCAGGTATCAGGTGTTAGCGGTCAGGTATCAGCGGTCAGTGGTCAGTGGTCAACCGTCCGTCGTCCGTGGTCTGTGGTCTGTCGTCCGCGGTCTGTCGTCTATCGTCCACCGTCCATCGTCCACCGTCTACCGTCCCCTCCCCACCGCCTCATCCGCAATCTCCAGTGCCTCGTCCAGGATGGCGAAGCCTTCGGCGAGTTGTTCTTCGGTGATGATGAGCGGGGGGATGATGAGGAGGGTATGCCAGTGGGTGTAGAGAAACAGGCCGTGGTCGCGGCAGTATTGACGCACGGCGCGCATCGTGGCGTTGGTGGTGTTCCACGGGGAGAGCGGCTGGCGCGTCCGGCGGTCTTTGACCAGTTCGAGGATGCCGAACAGCCCGATGGAGCGCACCTCGCCGACGGAGGGATGCTTTTCCGCCAGGTCCTTCAGCAGGCGGTGGAGCACCGGCCCCATCGCCGCGGCGTGCTCGATGACGCCCTCCTCCTGCATGGCCTGGATGTTGGCAATCGCCGCGGCCAGCGAGACGGGGTGCGCCGTGTAGGTCAGCCCGCCCTGGTAAACGCGCTGATTGAAAGCGGCGGCAATCTCCGGTTTCATCGCAACCGCTCCCAGGGGGGCGTAGGCGGAAGTCAAACCTTTGGCCATGGTGATGATGTCGGGGGTCACGTCCCAGTGTTTCACCGCGAACCATTTGCCGGTGCGCCCGAAACCGCTCATCACTTCATCGCAAATCATCACGATGCCGTACCTGTCACACAGGGCGCGCACCCCTTGCAGGTAGCCCTCCGGCGGGATGATGACCCCGTTGGTGCCGGTCACGGTTTCCAGCAGGATGGCGGCTATCGTCTCCGGCCCCTCGTAGGTGATGATTTCCTCCAGGTGGTTGAGGTAATCCTGGGTGAATTCGGCCTCCGGGATGTCGGGGTTGGCGCGGTGGAAGGTGGAGCGGTAGCGGTAGGGGCCGAGGAAATGTACCACGCCGGGCATGGTGAGCGGCTCCCACATGTGCCGCCGCGGGTCGCCGGTGAGCGCCATCGCCCCCGCGGTCGCCCCGTGGTAGGAGCGGTAACGGGTCAGGATTTTGTGCCTGCCGGTGTAACCGCGCGCCAGTTTGATGGCGTTTTCGTTGGCGTCCGCGCCCCCCAGAGTGAAGAGCACCTTGGAGAGCGCCCCGCCGGGGGTCAGGGCGGCAATCATCTCGGCGGCCCGGGCACGGATGCGGGTCAACATGCCGGGGGCGGCGTAGGGCAGCGTATCCAGTTGGGCTTTGATGGCCTCGATGACGCGCCGGTTGCCGTGCCCGATATTGACGCACATCGTCATGGAATTGAAATCCAGGTAACGCTTGCCGTCCGCATCCCAGAAGTACACGCCCTCGGCGCGTTCCACGGGGATGGGATTTACTTTTGCCTGAGCAGACCAGGTCCAGAAGACGTGTTCGGAGTTGAAGGTGGGCATGGGTGGGGGGTGATTGGGTGAGTGGGTGAATGGGTGATTGGGTACGAGGTACAGGGTACAGGGTACAAGGTGCGTCGCACCCCGCACGCCGCACCCCGCACGTGATACGTGACACGTGACACGTGATACGTGGTACGTGACACGCCAATCCTATCACAAAACCCCTCAGATGGCATATTGACGCCCGCTCCGAGGGCTGATAAGATTTTGGCTGGAGAGCCATTCCGCATTCCGCATTCCGCATTCATCATTCATCATTCATCCATCATTCACCATTCTGTATTCTGCATTTCCATTCCGCATTTGGAGCATCCCATGTCCACACAAGTTGTAGGTCAATCCGTCCGGCGCGTTGATGCCGTCGCTAAAGTAACCGGCGAAGCCCGCTATCCCGGCGACATCAACATGCCCAACCAGGCGTACATGAAAATCCTGTTTGCCCGCCGCCCTCACGCCCGTATCGTGCGGCTGGATACCGCCGCGGCGGAGGCTCTGCCCGGCGTGCTGGCCGTCTTTACCGCGAAGGATGTGCCCGTCAACGAATACGGCCTCATCATGCCCGACCAGCCCGTGCTGTGCGGCCCCGGCTCCTCCAAGCCCTACGCCGACCGGGTGCGTTTCATCGGCGACCAGGTAGCGGTGGTCGTGGCCGAGACGGAGGAAATCGCCGCCCAGGCCCGCGCCCTCATTGAGGTGGAGTACGAAGACTTGCCCGTAGTGGAGGATGTGGAAGCCGCCGTGCAGGAGGACGCGCCCTTGCTCCACCCCGACCGCGGCAGTAACGTCTTCCAGCACTACCGCATCCGCAAAGGGGATGTGGAGGCCGCTTTCGCCCAGGCGGATGTCGTCGTGGAGGGCGAGTACCGCACTCCGGCGCAGGAACACGCCTTCTTGCAGCCCGAAGCGGGGTTGGGATACATCGACGAAGAAGGCCGCGTCACCGTGGTCGTGGGCGGCCAGTGGACGCACGAAGACCGCGAGCAAATTGCCCATGCCCTCGACCTGCCCGAAGAGCAGGTGCGCGTCATCTACCCCGCTATCGGCGGGGCTTTTGGCGGGCGCGAGGATATGTCGGTGCAGATTGTCCTGGCGCTGGCCGCCTGGCGGCTGCACCAACGCGGCATCAACCGCCCCGTGAAAATCGTATGGAGCCGTGAAGAGTCCATCATCGGGCATCACAAACGGCACCCCTATCTCATTCGCGCCAAGTGGGGCGCGACCCGCGAGGGCAAAATCGTGGCCGCCCGGGTCGAAATTCTGGCCGACGGCGGGGCGTATGCCTACACTTCCACCAAAGTGCTGGGGAACGCCACCCTGATGTGTACCGGCCCCTACGAAATCCCCAGCGTCAGCGTGGACGCGTATGCCATCTACACCAATCACATCCCTGGGGGGGCCTTTCGCGGCTTCGGCGGCCCGCAGGGGCTTTTTGCCGCCGAGCAGCAGGTCAACAAACTGGCCGAAGCCCTGGGGATGGACGCGGTCGAAATTCGGATGCGGAACGTCCTGCGGGAAGGCTCTCTCCTTTCGGTGGGCACGCCCCTCCCCAAGGGAGTCAGCATGTCGCAGGTCATCGAGAAATGCGCGCTTGCTGCGGGGTGGGAGAAAACTCCCGAAGGCTGGCGCGCTCCCCGGCGCTCCACCACTGAGGGGCACATCCGGCGCGGCCTGGGATTCGCCTGCGGCTTCAAGAACGTGGGTTTCTCCTTCGGCGCGCCGGAGCAGTGCCAGGCGACAGTTGAATTGCACGGCGACACAGAAATCGAAAAGGTGGTGGTATACCACGCCGCCGCCGAAGTCGGGCAGGGGACGCACACCGCCATCGCCCAGTTCGCCGCCGAAGCCGCCGGGGTGCCTTTCGAGAAGGTGCAACTGGTGGTCTCCGATACCGCTGTGACCGGTAATTCCGGGAGCGTTTCGGCCTCCCGAATGACCTTCATGGCTGGTAACGCCGTCAAGGGCGCTGTGGCTGCCGCGCTGGAGAAGTGGCGCGCCGAAGAACGTCCGGCGCGGGCCTCCTACCAGTACCGCCCGCCGGCTACCACCCCCTACGACCCTGAGACGGGGCACTCGAAGCCAAATTTTGCCTATGGGTATGTGGCCGAGGCGGTCTGGGCGGAGGTGGATACCGAAACCGGGCAGGTGCATCTCCGCAAGGTGATTGCCGCCGATGATGTCGGCAAGGCGGTCAATCCCCAGCAGGTGGAGGGACAAATCGAAGGCGCTGTCGTCCAGGCTGCCGGATACGCCATTTTGGAGAATTTCCAGCAGCAGGGCGGCTATGTGCAGAGCGACCAACTTTCCACCTACCTCATCCCCGGTATTCTGGATGTGCCTGACGAGGTCGAATCGCTCATTCTGGAATACCCCGACCCGATTGGCCCCTACGGGGCGCGCGGCATGGGCGAGATGCCCTTCCTGCCCCTGGCCCCCGCCGTGACGGATGCCGTCCATCAGGCCCTCGGCGTGTGGTTCGATGAATTCCCCCTCACTCCCGAGCGCGTCCTTCGCGGCCTGGGGAAGATTGGGGGATGATGGTGGACGGTGGACGGTAGACCGTGGACGATAGACGATAGACCGCGGATTGTAGCGGTACGGTGTACCCTGTACGTTGTACGCCGTACCGCTTCCCACTTGCAAACTTTCGTACTTGCAAACTTCCCCACTTTCCCCCTTGCAAACTCCCCTCCTCCTCGGCGGCGGCGACCTGGCCTCCGGCGTAGCCTACCGCCTCTACAAAGCCCGTCTCCCCTTCCTCATCGTGGAACTGCCGATGCCCACTATGGTGCGTCGGCTGGTTTCTTTTGCCGAAGCGGTTTACACCGGCGCGCATACCGTGGAGGGCATCACTGCCCGGCGGGTGGAAGAACCCTCCCAGGTGGATGAGACCCTGCGCCGCGGCGAAATCCCCGTCCTCGTTGACCCCGCCCTGGAGCGTCTGCGCGCCTGGGGCTGGGTGGGAGCGCGCCCCATCCCCATCCTGATTGACGCCCGCATCGCCAAGCGCCCCCCCGAATACCCCCTCTCCATCGCCGACCTGGTCATCGGCCTGGGGCCGGGCTTCACGGCGGGCGAGAACTGCCACGCGGTCATCGAGACCAACCGCGGCCACTTCCTGGGACGCGTCTACTGGGAGGGGAGCGCCGAAGCCGATACCGGCCTGCCCGAAGCCGTCCTCAACCACCAGGCCGACCGCGTCCTGCGCGCCCCGGCGGACGGGAGCCTCACCCAGCGCGTCCCTCTCGGCGCGCGCGTCAGCGCCGGGCAGGTGCTGGCCGAAGTGGACGGGCATCCCGTGCGCGCCCCCTTCGACGGTGTCCTGCGCGGCATGATGCACTCCGGCCTGCGCGTCACCCGCGGCCTCAAAATCGGCGATGTAGACCCCCGCAACGACCCCCGCTACGCCCGCGCCATTTCCGAGAAAGCCCTTGCCATCGGCGGCGGCGTCCTCGAAGCCATCCTGACCACCTTTCCCCCCGCGTGGACAATCTGAGAACCGCCCTGCGCCTGCCCGCCGCGCCCCTCGTCACCCTCACCGGGGCGGGGGGCAAAAGCGCCCTCCTCTTCGCTTTGGCGCGGGAATACCCCGCCGCCCTCGTCACCGCCACCACCCACCTGGGTGCATGGCAACTTCCCTGGGCTGACCGGATTTTCTTCGTGAAGACCCCGGATGACCTGCGCCCCCTGGAGGATGCAGCCCTGCCTGGAGTGACTCTTCTTCTCGCAGATTCCCCCGCAGAAGACGGACGCGCCCCGGGGCTGCCCGCCGAGACCCTGGAGTCCCTGCTCGCT
>DRKV01000376.1 GCA_011051635.1 Chloroflexota bacterium
AAGAAACTGGAAGCAGGGCGCGAATCGGCCTTCCTGAGCCGCGACCTGGCGCGCATCGTCACCGATTTGGCCGTCCCCTTCGATGCTCAGGCCGCCCGCATTGAGCACCTGGATACCGCTCCTCTCCGCCAACTCTTTCAGGAACTGGAATTCCTCAGCCTCCTGAAGCGCCTGGAAGAAGTGGAGCGCCGCTATCGGGAAGGGCTGCCCGCCCAGGCGAATACCGGGACCCCGCCCCCTGCGGGGGGACAACTCTCCCTCTTCGGGAGCGGAACGGCCTCCCTTTCGGTTGCTCCCGCTCCCCCAAATGCGCCTCCCTTCGAAGTGGTTGCCACCCCCGCCGCCCTGGAGAATCTTGCCCGCCGCCTGCAGGATGCCTCCCTGATTGCCTTCGACACCGAGACCACCGCCACCGACAAGATGCGCGCCGACCTGGTGGGCATCTCCCTGGCGGTCTCCGCCGAGAAGGGCTACTACATCCCCGTCGGCCACCTGCAAGGGGCGCAACTCCCCCTCGCCGCCGTCCTGGATGCCCTGCGTCCGGCCCTGACCGACCCGAACATCCCCAAAGCGGGGCACAACCTGAAGTACGATTTCGTCATCCTGGCGCGGCAGGGACTGCGCGTCGCCCCCCTGACCTTCGATACCATGCTGGCCGAGTGGCTCATCAACCCCGATTCGCGCAACCTGGGGCTGAAGCGCCTGGCCTTCGTGCGCTTGCAGCACGAGATGACCGGCATCAAGGAACTGATTGGCAGCGGCAAGAAGCAGCGCAGCATGGCGGAGGTGCCCATCGCACAGGCCGCCCCCTACGCCGCGGATGATGCTATCGTCGTCCTGCGCCTGATGCCCCTCCTGCAAGCCGACCTGGAGGCGCGTCACGCCGAGCGCCTGCTGCGCGAAATCGAGATGCCCCTCATCCCCGTCCTGGCTGCGATGGAGATGGCCGGCATCGCCCTGGATGTGCCCTTCCTGCGCGGCATGTCTCAGGAATTGCAGACCCGCATGGAGGCCCTGAAGGCCAAAGTGTACGAGAGCGTGGGAGAAGCCTTCAATCTCAACTCCACGCAGCAACTTTCGCGGGCGCTGTTCGAGCGTCTCGGCTTGCAGCCTCCCGCGGGGACGCGGCGCACCGCCCACGGGACGTATTCCACCTCGGCCTCGGTGCTCGAAGCCCTGCGCGATGCCCACCCCGTCGTCGCCTGGGTGCTGGAATACCGCGAACTGGCGAAACTCAAATCCACCTACGTGGACGCCCTGCCGCAGCAGGTCAACCCGCGCACCGGCAGGGTACACACCTCCTACAACCAGACCGGTTCGGTGACGGGACGGATTGCTTCCTCCGACCCCAACCTGCAGAACATCCCCATCCGCACGGAACTGGGGCGCAAGGTGCGCCGCGCCTTCGTGGCCGCGCCGGGGCACTACCTCCTCGGCGTGGATTACTCCCAGGTGGAATTGCGTCTCGTGGCGCACATGTCCGGCGACGAAGCCATGATTGCCGCTTTCCGCGCCGGGCAGGACATCCACGCCACCACCGCGGCGGCCATCTACGGCGTACCGCTGGAGCAAGTCACCAAAGAGCAGCGGCGGCACGCCAAAGCAATCAACTTCGGGCTGATTTACGGGATGAGTCCCTTCGGGCTGACCCGTTCCACCGACCTGACCCTGGCTGAAGCGGAGAATTTCGTCAAGGCTTACTTCGAGCGTTTCCCCGGCGTCAAAACCTACCTGGATTCCATCCGCAGGCAGGCCGCCGAACAGGGCTACGTGGAAACCCTGTTGGGGCGGCGGCGCTATTTCCCGGAGTTGCAGGGCAATGCCAGCCGCAACGCCCGCAACCGCGCCGAGCGCGAGGCCATCAACGCGCCCATTCAGGGCACGGCGGCGGACATCATCAAACTCGCCATGCTGCGCGTCCCGGAGGCCCTGCGGTCTGCGGAACTCTCGGCGCACATGCTCTTGCAGGTACACGATGAATTGGTGTTAGAATGTCCGGCGGAAGAACTTTCTGAAACAGCGCGGGTGGTACAAGATGTGATGGAAAATGCTTATCCCTTGACGGTCCCCCTGGCAACCGAAGCCCGCTTTGGCTCCAACTGGGGCGAGATGCAAGTTTACGAGTCAACATGAAATAGCGGAGTGGGACAATCAGACCTCCGAGATTTTGCCGCTGCGGTACTCGTCCAAAGCGGCCTGGGCAGGCAATTTCGCTCCCCGGGGCGGCGCTCAACGGAAATCTCGGAGGTCTTTCCCCCGCTAATTCGCGAAGAGCCAGGTTTACGAAAACGCGGATTCGGGGCAGGCAGCATAGAAACCCAGAGGCAGGTACGTATGGCAGGAAATCAGGAACGCTTTCGCAAATTGATGAACCAGGGACATTCCGCAGCCTGGGACCAGGATTGGAAACGGGCTGCCGGATTTTACAGGCAGGCGTTGGAAGAGATTGCCAATCATCCGCTGGCATTGAGCAATCTTGGGTTGGCGCTTTACCAGATGGGAGAGTACTCCGAAGCGCTGAAGTATTACGCCGGGGCTGCCAGACACGCTCCCAATGACCCCATCCCCCTGGAGCGGATTGCTGAAATCCTGGAGCATCTGGGTGATTCGCAGAAGGCTGTCCAGGCCGCCTTGCGCGCCGCGGAGTTGTACGCCCGTGCCGGAGACATAGACAAAGCCATAGACGCCTGGGCGCGGGTAACGCGCATCAACCCTGATGACGAGTTGGCACATTCCCGTTTGGCGCTGGTCTTCGAGAAACAGGGACGCCGCGACCAGGCGGTGACCGAGTACATCGCGGTAGCCAGTTTGCAACAGCACCGGGGGAAAGTGCAGGAGGCACTGAAGACTGTCCGCCACGCGCTGAAAATTGCTCCCCACAGTTTACCGGCGCAGCAGGCCCTGCGCATGATACAGGAGAACCGCCGGCTGCCCAAGCCCGTTCGCCCGCGGGGCAGCACCACGCCTGCCGACATTCCCTCCGTGGCGAGGCTGGAGGCTCCCAAACCCTCCGTCGCGGAGGAAGAGCAGGCCGACCCCGTGACGGAAGGGCAGCGCCGCGCCCTGCAATTGCTGGCCTCCTTGCTTTTCGAAGGGGAGACGGAAGATACTTCGCAGGACGCGGGCGCGCGGGGATTACAGGCGATTTTGCAAGGGACCCGCTCGGAAGGCGGCAAAGTTGACCAATCGCGCATTTTGCTGCACATCAGTCGTCTGGTAGAACTGCAATCGCTGGAAAATTATCAGGATGCTGCCGGGGAATTGGAGCGCGCCCTGGCTGCTGGCTTGGACCACCCGGCGGTGTACTTCGATTTGGGCTGGTTGCAATACAAAACCGGTCGCCTGGAAAGTGCTCTTCGCAACCTGAAGAAATCCCGCACGGCTCCGGATTTTGCCCTGGCGGCCAATTTTTTGATTGGCGATATTTACCGGCAGCAGGGACGTTTGCGCGACGCGGCTGTGGCCGTGCTGGAAGCGCTTAAGTCCGCCGACGCGCAGGTGGTTCCCTCCGAGCAGGCGGCGGATTTGCAGCAATTGTACGTTCCGCTCATCGAGGCCCAGGCCACGGTGGACGACGATGAATCTCACAAGCAGTTGATTGCCAACGTCCGCGACCTGTTGATGCGGGATGATTGGCGCTCCCAATTGCGGGAGGCCCGCTTGCGTTTGCCCACTGCCAGCCCGGATGCTCCCCCCGCACCGCTGGCGGAAATTCTGACCGCGGCCAGCAGCGGACACATCGTCGAGTCTCTGGCAAATGTGGAGCGGTTGATGCGGCAGGGGTTCTGGCGCTCCGCAATGGACGAGGCTTTCTGGGCTTTGCAGCACGCTCCCACGTACCTGCCCCTGCACACCTACATCGGCGATTTGCTCTCGCAGCAAGGGTATATCCCTGAAGCGATTGCCAAATTTCAGGTGGTAGCCCGCACCCACAACGTGCGCGGTGAATCCCGCCGGGCAGCCCAGTTGCTCGAACGCGTCATTCAACTCTCCCCTCTGGATATTTCCATCCGGCAGCAACTCATCTCCCTGTTGATTCAAATGGGCGAAATAGAGGCCGCGGTCGAACATTATCTCAACATGGCCGGTGTGTACTACAACCGCGCTGAGTTGAGCCAGGCGCGCAGCACGTACATGGAAGCCTTCCGCATGGCGCAGCAATACAACCTGGATACCGAACACGCGGTCAAAATCCTGTACCGCATGGCCGATATTGACATGCAAAGCCTGGACTGGCGTCGGGCGCAGCGCGTCTATGAGCAGATACGGTCTCTGGTCCCGTATGATGCCGAAGCCTGTCTCAAGTTGATTGACCTCAACTTGCGGCTGGGCGATGATGCCCATGCCCGCTCGGAGATGGACAATTTTCTCTCCTCCCTGGTGCAATCGGGGAATTTGGAGACGGCTATTGCCTTCCTGGAGCGCCTGACCGAAGAGCAGGAGGGATACCTGCCCGCCGTGCGTCGCCTGGCCGAGTTATACCGGCGTGTCGGTGCGGTGGACAAGGCCGTGCAAACTTATGACGCCCTGGCTGACCGCTTACTGGATGCCGGGGACAGTGAAGGTGCCATTCGGGCTATTGAAGCCCTGCTCAAACTCAATCCCCCAAATGCGGAACAATACCGCGCTTTTCTGGAGCAGTTGAGGCAGGGATGAGTTTTGCAGTTCGTCAAGAATTTTGAAACAGGGGGCAGGCAACTCGCAAGGCGTATAACAAAACAGGGAGCCGCACGCGGCTCCCTGTTTTCGGCGGGGGTATGTTGACCTCAATACCAGATGCGAAACGAGGTGCGGGTGTTTTCCTTGAGCGACCCTTGAGGTGCGGTGACTTCCACGCTGACCTCCACAAATCCGGGTTGGGAGGAATCTACCGGAAAAGTCAGGTCAGTGAATCCGTAAGCATTTGTGCTGTGGGGGGCGATGTAGGGCACGGAACGTCCGTCGGGGTAATGGACGGTAATGGCCGCGGTAGCGCCTTCAAGGGGCTGCCGTTTCTGGTCGCGCACGATGATGTACAGGGTTTGCTCATCCTTTTGGGAAACGGATGCTTTGGTCACGAAAGCATGTACCTGCATCTCCAACAGGGTGTTCTGCCCGATGAAGGCTGTGTTCTGGGGCAGCAACAACCGGGGATTTTCTCTGTTCAGGCGGAAATAGACCTCACCCAGGTTGGTGAGGACAAATTGCCCTTGTCCGCCGGCTTCCGGGTGCCATTCCAGGCGGGCGTATTCCAGGTATTGCACCAGCCGGTCTCCGTCTCGCTCCAGGGGGGAGATGGGATTGCCCAGGTAGATGGCTCCCTGATGTTCTTTCCAGAAAGCCAGGAAGCCATAGCACAACTGCTGACCGGTATCGGCAAAGTGTTGGCAGGCAGTGGGGTTGGGAGGGGTATTGGCCGGGATGTGCTCTTTTTCTTGTTTGTAGACCAACTGCCCCAGCGGAGTGAGGCGCACGGTGTTGGCCGGCGAAGCCGGGTCGTATTCGAAGCGGGCGCGCTGGAAGTATTGTACCTCCACGCCTTGCGGATTGGTGAACGCCTCTGTGATGGGGTAGCCGAACAAGAGCAAAGCATCGGGGGTGGCTTCGTAAAAGGCTCTGAACTTCCCGCGGATGGTGTGCCCTGTTTCGGGGAAGTAGCGCGGCGCGTTTTCCTGGGCACGGACGGATACCGCCGCGGCAACGCCTGTCCCCAAAAGGAAAATAATGACGAGACCCCGCAAGATTTTGCTCATGTTTTCATTATACACTGACTTTTGTGTTGTGTCGTAGATTTTTCCTCTTTCTTCCCCCTTTCTGACCTTTCCCCGAAGGGGGTAGGAGCCGGTTCTCCCGCCCGCCACGGTCTCTCCCCCTACCCCAGCAGCGAGGCGACCTCCGCCGTACTTTCCAGAATGACATCCGCGCCGGCGCGCTCCAGTTCGGTGCGCTCCCCGAAACCGCACAATACGCCGATGGTCTGCGCGCCGGCGGCCTTTCCCGTGCGGATGTCCACGGTGGTGTCGCCGACCATGACGCAATTTTCCGGCGGGATGCCCAACTGCGCCGCGGCCCACAAGAGCGGGTCGGGGGAGGGTTTCGTGCGGCGGCAGGTGTGCGCCGTGGCGATGGCGCGGAAGTAGCCGCTTAGGTCGTATTGCTCCAGGAATTGCAGGGTGGTGTATTCTCCCCGCGCGCTGACCACTGCCAGGGGGTAGCGCGCCGCGGCGGCCTCCAGCATGGGGCGGACGCCGGGGACGAGCAGGAATTCCGCTTCGCCGAGGGCCTTCTGCGAGCGGCGGGAGTAGATTTTGTAGAGCAGGTCGTCCAGGTTGAGGCGGTCGGCGAAGGCATAGAGGGCGTTGCCGGGGGTTTCGGCGTACATCACCAGGCGGCGGGCCAGGCGCGCCGCATCCCGACCGGGGAGCAGGAAGCGAAAGGGGTGCAGGTAGCGGGCCACCTTGCGGACGTACAGGTCGTCGGTGTCGCTCAGCGTGCCGTCTACGTCGAAGCACAGCGCCCGAATGCGGGAGATGTCCAGGGGCATGGTCAGGGAGCGGTCAGCAGGCCCCACAGGGCCTCGGCGGTGGTTTCATCGGGGGCGATGAGCCAGACGGTGCGGGCGTTCTCCTGGTGGAGGGCGCTGTAGAGTGTATCGGTGCTCCACGTCCACAGGCTTTCGGCAGGCGTCCCGGTGGCGACATCGAAGCGGCGGCTGGCATGACGCAGCAGCGCCCGACGGAATTCGTTGGCCTCGGATGGAGTGTCCCAGCGCATATCCAGCACCAGGGCGAACTGGCTTTCATCGGGAGAGAAGAAGACCGCGTAGGCGTCTCCGCCCCAGCCTGCGGCGGCCTCGGCGGCGACATCCTCCGGCAGACGGGCGCTCCCCGCCGCACCCTGAGCCAGCATCAGGTAGGTGTACCACTCTCCCAGGGTGCCGCTATCCACCTCCCGCCAGCCGACGGAGATGGCGGAGGCCAAATCCGGGAGGGTGACGGCGATGGGGGCATCGTCAGGATAGCGCTCCGGATGCAGGATTTGCTCCGTAGATTGCGGCTGGGTTGTGAAGGCGGCATTCACCGCCGCCCAGTCTCCCTGGTCGTAGAGATGCTGCACGAAATCCTTGCCCTGCTGGTAGGGGAAGAGGAAATCTTCTTTGAGAAATTCGGGAGCGGAATCGTAAACCGGACTCTGGTATTCGCCGTAGAAGGCAAAGATGTCCTGGAAATCCTGAGGCGTGGCGTAGGTGTGCAGCCAGGTCTCCTCGCTGAGGGTGGCGTCGCCCTCCACGACGGCCTGCATGGCGGCGCAGTGTTCGCTATCCGCCTTGCAGTGTTCCTCGTCCATGCCGAGGGCTTCTCCCAACCCGAAGTTCTGGTCTTGCAGGGCGTGGGTGTATTCGTGGGCGTAGGTCATGCGCTGCACCCCGCTGAAGTCGGCATCCTGCACCACGTACATCGTGTCGGTTTCGTCGTCGTAAAAGCCGGCCACCTGTTCGGTGTAGAGGTCTTCGTAGAGACCAATCAGGTCGTAATCGGGTTCCAGCAGGCCGAAGGCGGAGAGGGCAAGGGCGTCGTCATGGGCTTCTTCGGGGGTGTAATCGCTGAGGAAATCGTCCAGGACGCGCTGGCGGAGGGCCTCGGTGCTCAGCAGGCGGCGTTGGAGCGGCTCGGCGGCCTGCAGGCCGCGCAGTTCCTGCACCTGCTGCTCGATTTCGTCCATCTGGCGGGCGATTTCGGGGGGGATTTCGCCCGATGCCTCGGGGGTGCTGCTATCCCCGAAGGGGGTAACGGTAGCCGTCTCGGGGGTGGCCCCGTTCCCGGCGGGGGGGAGCGGGGTACTTTGAGGGGGCGCGGCATCCTGGGCGTGTTTCCCCTCTGTCCACAGCAGGAAGCCCCCCGCCCCAATCCCCAAAAGGCTGAGACAAAAGCAGGCCGCCACCGTCAGGGTGAGGCAGGTCAGGAAGATTTTGGTGCCGTTTTGGTTCATATCTGCCACCACAGACTGGTCAGGATGGAAAGGCCGAAGGCCGACATGCCGCACAGTCCGTAGAGGGAGGTGATGCGCCAGCCGGTTTGAGCGGCTTTCTCCTGCGCCTGTATCAGGTCGGCCATTTTCTCTCCTTTGGAGAGGCGGTACACGGTACGGAAGTTGCCCCCCACTTCGGTGAAGACGGGCACGACGGCCACGGCGAGCAGGACGACGCTGCTCCAGAAGTACAGGTTGGAGACTTGCGCCAGGCCGCCGTCCAGCCCTCCAATCAGGAAGGAGAGGGGGAAGACGATGAGGGTGTCTATACCCATGATGCGCAGGTAGGCAAGCCAGAAGGGGGGATGGGAGGAGGACATGGAAGTGGGAAAGTTTGCAAGTTTGCAAGTATGCAAGTGTGAAAGTGGGAAAGTGGACGATGGATGGTGGACAGTAGACCACAGACGACGGACGACAGACAACCGAACTACCCAACTATCTGACTACCCGGCCACCTGACCACCCGACTACCTGACTACCAAACTACCAGACTACAAGACTACCAGACTACCAGACTACCAGACTACAAGACTATCAGACTACAAGACTATCAGACTACAAGACTACCAGACTACCCTCAGGATT
>DRKV01000377.1 GCA_011051635.1 Chloroflexota bacterium
AGGACATCCGCAACGCCCCGATGGTGGCCTGGCCCCTGACGCGTCTGGATATCTGCGTCATGTCCGACGGCGCGGCTGCCTCCATCCTGGTCTCCGAGGAGGGCCTCAAGAAACTGGAAGACGCCGGAGCGAAAATCCCGCGGCCTCTGGTGAAGGTCACCGGCATCGGGCGCGGCACGGACGCTATGCGTATGGCCGACCGCCCGCACGTGGATTACGACTACTTCATGGAAAACTACGCTACCCAGCAGGAGAAGGACTCCGACGAGACGCGGGCCTACTACAAGAAACTCTGGGAGCACGGGACGCGCTATCCGGGCGTTCACTCCTTCCGGGCCGGGCGCACCGCCGGGAACATGGCCTACAAGATGGCCGGCATCTACGACCCGCTCCACGAACTCGATTTCGTGGAACTCCACGACGCGTACACCTCCAGCGAAATCCAGACCTACGAAGACCTGGGGCTGTGCCGCTATGGAGAAGGCGGCCCCTTCGCCGCCTCCGGCAAGGCCTTCCTGCCCAACATTGACTACGGCCTGGATTTGCCCGAAGAAGCGGTCTGCGCCGTCAACCCCTCCGGCGGACTGATTGCCTGCGGCCATCCCGTGGGGGCTACCGGCCTGATGCAGGCGGTCTTCGCCACCTGGCAGTTGCAGGGCAGCATCCACAAGCACTTCGGCGACGACACCTTGCAGGTCAAGGATGCCAGGCGCGGCGCGATTCACTCTCATGCCGGAACCGGCACATACGTCACGGTCTCGATTTTAGAGCGCGAGGACTGAGGAGGCTATCATGGCGAAACTTCCTTCCAAACGACCCGAAACCCTGGGCGGCTACATCGTCCACGGTATCCCTTTCCCGGTGGAAACCGACCCCGATTCGCTGGCCTTTCTCAAACGGCTGGCTCCCATTCAGATTGAGCAAGAATACAAAATCACCTACCTGCATTCCTACGCCCAGGATAGCCCCTGGTTTGCCGGTCTGACGAACAAACACCTGCTGGCGAACCGCGAACCGGAGACGGGCTACACCTACGCCACGCCGCGCGGCCACGATATGTACACCGGCCAGGAGACGGAATGGATTGACATCACCGACCGCCCGGCCCGCGTGCATACCTTTACCGTGTGCTATTTCGGCTCCGAAGAATTCCTCCCCGAAACTCCCTTCGTCCTGGCGCTGATTGAGTTTGACGGCGTCAACACCCTGCTGCTCACCCGCCTGATGGGGGTGGACCCCGCCGAAGCCTCCCTGGACTGGGTGGGCATGGAGGTCAAACCCCGTTTCCTGCGCAACAGCAAACTCAAACCCACGGACGTGTACTTCGTTCCCGCCGAATAAGCGGCAATCCCGCCAAGACCTGACAGGTCTCGCAGACCTGTCAGGTCTTTTGTCGCGGAATCCCCGCTTGACTTTCCCCAGCCCTTTGGCTATAACTGTAGTGTCGTTACGGCGCAGAGATGCGCTGTTTTTCGTTCTTCCCCCAAAGGAGGTACCTGTATGGCCCCAAAGAAAATCCTGCAACTCGTCGGCGACTTCTCGGAAGACTACGAAGTCATGGTTCCCTTCCAGATGCTGCAAATGGTAGGGCACCGCGTCCATGCCGTCTGCCCCGGCAAGAAATCCGGCGAACAAATCCGCACCGCCATTCACGATTTCGAAGGCGACCAGACCTACAGCGAGAAACCCGGCCACAACTTCACCCTCAACTACGACTTCGATGACGTGAAAGAGGAGACCTACGACGCCCTCGTCATCTCCGGCGGGCGCGGCCCCGAATACCTGCGCCTCAACGAGCGCGTCCTGGAAATCGCCAAGCATTTCGTGGATGCGGGCAAACCGATTGCGGCCATCTGCCACGGCGGGCAGATTCTGGCTGCCGTTCCCGGCGCCTTCAAGGGCAAGAAGGCCATCGGCTACCCGGCCATCCACCCCGAAATGAAACTGGCGGGCGCCATCATCGGCGAAATCAACGACACCTTCAGCAACGCCGTGGTGGACGGCAACCTCGTGACCGCCCCCGCCTGGCCGGCCCATCCCGAATGGATGCGTAAATTCCTGGAAGTGCTGGGCACGCACATCGAACCCTGACGCTCCCCGACCCGTGGAACGGTGGGTGAAGCCCCTTCGCCCACCGTTTTGTTTTTCCCCTGCCCCCTACCCCGGCCCTCCCCCCACTGGGGGGAGGGAGAGGGTGGGGGGAAAATTCGTGTCCATTCGTGTAAATTCGTGGACAAATTCGTGGACCTACCCCCCGACCTCATCCATGACCTCCAGCGCGCCGGCGTGGAACTCCGCACCGACCCGGTGACGCGCACCCTCTACAGCACCGACGCCTCCATCTACCGCATGGAACCCTTCGGCGTGGCCTTCCCCCGCGGCGATACGGAACTGGCCGCCGTCGTGGAACTGGCCGCCCGCTACGGCGTCCCCCTCCTGCCGCGCGGCGCAGGCTCCAGTCTGGCCGGGCAGGCCGTGGGCGAAGCCCTGATTGTGGACCTCTCCCGCCACATGACCACCTTCGCCGTGGACCCCGAAAGCCGCACCGTCACGGCGCAGCCCGGCGTGGTGCTCGGCGCAATCAACCGCGAGGCCGCCCGCCACGGCCTGCAATTCGGCCCCGACCCGGCCTCGGCAGACCGAGCCACCGTGGGCGGCGTGGTGGGAACCAACGCCACCGGCGCCCACTCCATCCGCTACGGGATGACCGCCGACCACCTCATCTCCGTCGAAGCGCTCCTGGCCGACGGCCACGCGGCGCGCTTCCTTCCCCTCCCCCTCAAGACCGCCCAGACCGGAGCGCGGCAGGAAGGCATCCTGGGCGCTATCTACCGCTTCGCCCTGGAAACCCGCGCCCGCCACGCCGAGACCATCCGGCGGAACTGGCCGCAGGTCTGGCGGCGCGCTTCGGGCTACAACCTCAACTACCTCCTGCCCTGGTCGCCCGCCGTCCCGCCCCGCTGGGAGGGGGCGACCTACCCCCCGCTGCCCGCCGGGAGCCTCAACCTGGCCCCCCTCTTCGCCGGTTCGGAGGGGACCCTGGCCGTCCTGCGGCGCGTCACCCTGCGCCTGGTGG